>NZ_DKSP01000246.1:0-45387 GCF_002472745.1 Sphingobacterium sp. UBA7253
CCAAGACAGAATAGCTCAATGTCTTTATGGGCTTATCAACAGCAAATGACAGTACGCCATGTTTTCTATCGAGATAAAATTCACCTACAGTGTCCAATTCCACCAATAGATTTATACCCCGCCATTGCCTGTATTTTTTCTTATAGTCAAAGCCGTACAATGTGGGTTCCTTTGTTGTTATTGTTTTTTTGTTTTGATCAATGGTCTTGACACGTACCATATCATCGGCATAGCCCCATTTGAAATAACCCGCAATCCAAGGGTCATCTTCCTTTGCCCAGGCATCGATACGTGATTCTTTATACTGAAAAACACCGCCACGATTACTCGAATCCCGATTCCGTGGAATGGAACCTGTATCAATCACTTTCCCCATAGGCACCATTCCCTGATTGGGCCAACGCGCCAGATGAAAAGCTATGCCGTCCACAAATAATTCGCCCGGAGCATTGCCACTGGCTCTGGAAAAACCAACCTGGCGCAACTGTCCCAAGTCCTTGACACCATGTTCCAGTAAATTCAGTTGATAGAAATTGATCGATCCGTTCTCGCGTGTACGGAACAAACCTGTTGTCGACAGCGGAATGGAGCCTTTAAAAATAACCCTTTCATTGCCATAAGCCTGAATGATGGTATGGCTGTCTCTTTCATCCAACGAAATCCCCGAATCAAAGAAATAAGTTCCTCCACGGAGAAGCACGAAGGCTGTACGCTCCGGCTTCTCCCCCCGCTGTGTGCGCAACAACGTTAGCGCTTGAGCGACCGACGCCAAGGGATGCGCTAGTGAACCGTCTCCATGTTCACTTCCGTCAGGTGAAACAACCAATTGCAGTTGGCCGAAGCTATAAAATGGAATGAAGTAAAACAAACTATACCAGAAAATCTTCCGTGCTAAGGTCAACGCTCTTCTAAGATGCTTCATATCGAAAAATTTAACAGATTATAGTCCCCAATTAAAGATTATAGTCCCCAATTAAATGGTGCCAATAAAATCAACCATGAGCCTTACGTACTCATTAAACCGCGTAAAGGGCAACGTTTCGTATCGATCGTAAATATCATGATAGGCATCAATGCCACCCAGGGTATAGATGAAAAACGAAGGCACTCCCTTTTCATAAAAAGGATAGTGATCGCTCCGGTTCATTGGTCCACGCACCTTTACCTGAGGTAGGTATTTTTTTCCCGTATTGATTGCTGTAAGTCGTTCGAATTGTTCTTTAAATATCGTGCCGTTCACCACTTGAATGCCATCATCGCCTGTGCCTGCCATATCAAAATTAAGCAGGAATTTAATTTTTTTGAGGTCAATAAGTGGATTCTTAGCAAAGAAACTCGAGCCTAGTAAACCGCTTTCCTCGCCCGAAAAGGCCAAGAAAACCATGTTATAACGCGGCGGATGCTGCTGATAGTAGCGTGCCAGATAGAGCATGAGCGCAGTACCACTGGCATTGTCATTGGCACCGGTAAAAACAGTATGTCTACCGATCGCCCCCACATGATCATAATGCGCCGTGATGACAATCGTAGAGTCCGATGCACTGGTTCCCTTCAGCATACCGCAGACATTATTTGTCGTATAGTCTGGCTGAAAGCGGGCATGGATTGCCAGATTGATCTGCTTCCCCTCCAGCGCTACAGCAGCATTATTTTTCACATAAACAATTGGTCGATTGAGCTGACTGGTAGCTCCCCGCCAAAGTAGCTTTTGCTTGGTTTGCACCAGAATCCCACGATAATGCCCCCCTTGGGCAAGGCGCAGCAAGGCAGACCGGAATTGGTCTGGCTTCATTGTTTCCAAAGCCTTGCGCTCATCAAGTACTAGAAATTTGTGTTGAAATGCAGTATTTTGCATCAGTTTATCCAAAGCATCCGTATCAGACGATATCATGACCTCCGTCAGTCCAAATTTCCCGTTGAGGGACGGACTGGATGCTTCAATCAATACCTGTTCACCCATACGGAGTTTTTGGCCATCTATCGTAATTTTAACATCCTTAGGAAATACGTTTGCGGGCATTACAAAAGGTTGATAATAATGATCGCTCAAAGGCAGCAATCCGCTCTTTTTAAACTCCTTCGCAATAAAAGCGGCGGCCTTTCGATCACCATCAAACACATATCCACGACCTGCATAGGCTTTGGATGCCAGCTCCTTTACAACAGCTCGCGCATAGTCGACCTGCGCCCGTAGCGAAAAGCTGGAAATAAAGAAAAGAACAAAACAATAACAATACTTAATTTTCATGAGACGTAACAATAGGTAATGAAATAAAAGAAGCATATTGCCCCTGACAATAGATCCGATGTTCCTGCGTCTTGAAGTCTTTGTCGGCAGCCTCATAAATATTCATAAACTGCTGCGGATTTCGATCAACCAAAGGAAACCAGGAACTCTGTATCTGCACCATAATCTTATGCCCTTTTTTAAATACATGAGCAGCATCCTGCATATCGAAACGTACTTCCTCAATCCTGTTGGGTTTCATCGCTTCCGGATGAGCAAAGCTTTTTCGATATTTGGCCCGCATAACCTCCCCACGAATCAGACATTGACAATCCGAAAGTTTATCCCCTTTTTTGTACGGATGCACATCGATCAGTTTTACGACAAAATCGGCATCACTGCCGGTACTGCTGACAAACAGATTCGCCTGAATATTCCCCATCAACTTTACATCCTGTTCTAAGACTTCAGTTTCAAAGACAAGCACATCTGGTCGCTGCGCGGCAAAAAATTGATCTTCATACATGTATTTATAGCCGCGCAAAACAGTTTTTTCCCGTGTATAGGGAACAGGTTTGCTGGGATCAGAAATATAGGAGACATAGGGAGATGCCGATTTGGGAGCTGGCTTCAAACTCAATTTTCTATCTGCTGTAAGAAATAAGGGCTGTGACCGTACCTCTTCCACAGGCCATGTCCGGTGTGAAGACCAATTATTCTCGCCTGTTACAAAAACTGTAGCTGCAGCAAGTCCGTCTTTACCCTGCCCTTTGAGATGGCTTACAAAGAAAGGAAGTTCAATCTCTTTCCGATAATAACTGGCTGTATTTTGACCAAAATCCAGGCTATCCAGTTGCCTGCCACTTCCCCTAGACCAGGAACCATGATACCAGGGGCCCATCACTAGTTTTACACGATCCGGCGCAATTTTTCGTAGTGCCTGATAGGTTTTCAACGGTCCATATAAGTCCTCTTGGTCAAACCATCCACCAACAACAAGCACCTGCGGTTTCAGCTCGCGAATTCGAGAAAGATAGGCTCGCGAGGTCCAGTAGTCATCATAATTTGGATGAGACATCATTTCGTTCCAAAGGATGTTTTCGCCCTTTAAATACTGCTGATTGAGATTGGCTAGTGCACCTGCTTTCAGAAAAAAGGAATACGCTTGATCTGTTCCATAATTGGAAAATCCCGCTGGCCCCTTGCTGCCGATAGAATCGCGTTTTTTTCCAAACGAGGATAGAAACGAAAAACTCCCCATCAACATAAAAGCCCCATTGTGATGACGATCATCCCCTAAAAACCAATCCGTTACCGGTGCCTGCGGAGATACGGCCCGCAATGCAGGGTGTGAATCAATCAGTGACATCGATGCGTACATCCCGGGAGAAGAAATACCCCATATCCCCACGTTACCATTCGATTTCAGCTGTTTCACGAGCCAATCAATTGTGTCGTAGGTATCTGTTGATTCATTGACCGCTCCTGGCGCATCCGTATAGGGTCGATTGGCAATAAAATCTCCTTCAGACTTATATTTTCCCCTGACATCCTGGTAAACGAAAATGAATTTTTCCTTCACAAATTCCATGCTTGGACCGATCGGAATTCGAAAATTCTGTTCCCCATAAGGTGCAATACTGTAGGGTGTCCGCATCATCATAATAGGATAACTCTTTGCCGTATCTCTGGGGGTGTAAATCGCTGTATAGAGCTTTTTTCCATCCCGCATGGGAATATAAATTTCCTGTTTTGTGTAATGTGCATAAACATAAACAGAATCCTGCGCTGTGTTTTGGGCGCGTAATCCCAGGGAGAGTATCAAGCCTGTTAAGGCCAGCATCAGGTGTAATCGCATAACATTCAATTTAACAGGTTATATCTTGGCCAACAAGTTACGTATTTCCGCTAAGGTTTATTTTTTTTTGATCCCTGCGCTACCAATTCTTTCTTTCCCTTTGCTCCCTCCTGCTTTACCCTGGACAGTGCATATCCATTGACATCATCCAGCACCAACATCGGTCTATAATCCGGCGCCCTCAATTTGAGGACGACCCCTTCAAAATGTATGTTTTCTGCATGTCGAATATAAAAACCCCAGGCAGGAAGCTCTTTAAATTGGGAAAATTCGGGATAAGATGCTTCCATTTCGGGAATACTGTCGAGATCCGTTCTGCTCGTCCCCCGATAGGCATAGTGGGGGTTAGAGCCACCCGGGTAGCTGATTTCGATATTCCTAAAGGTTACATTTCGGATGGGCGCATTTTTCAGTCCTACAATACTCGAGGGTGATGGATTGCGCGGATTATCTTCAATAGGTCCTTCGTAGGAATAACCGCGGTCTGGTTTCTCTTTTGCCACCTCAACTTTTACGTTCTGAATCACAACATTATTAATGGAGCCGATGCGTTCTTTATTCCAGCGTGCGCCAATGCGCAAATAAAAAGGGTTCCCCGTGTTAAATGCTGTCAGACTATCGACAAGAATATCTTCTACTATGCCGCCATCGGGAGTTGCAATCGTCAAAGCCGAACGAAAGGTATCATAGACTTTATTGTTGATGATACGAATGCGTTTATAACCGCCAGCCGAAACAGTGCCGAATTTAATACCATTTGCACTCGACCGTGCTGTACAATTGCGGATCTCAACATCTTCACAGCTCTTCGTTGCATCATGCGACTTTAGGCATATTGCATCGTCCGAAGCATCGATAAAAGAGTTGAGCAACTTAAAGTTACGACAATCGACAATGTCGATACCATCATTGTTCCAAAAAGCCTTGCTATCAACTGTGATGCTATCTACGACCGTATTGACACATTGATCATAGACCTGAACCCAGTCAGCTGAATTTTTGATGGTGACACCATGAATACGGACATTTTCGCAAGAGCGCATATAAATGGCCTTTGGCCTTCTATTGCGCGGGCGATCATAGTCTAAGGGATCTTTGAGCACGCCGCTCTGGATCTGTGCAAGCAAATTATAAGCAACTTCACGCCCTTGCCCGTCAATAACTCCCTTCCCTTTAATGGTGATATTTTTAGCGTCCTTTGCATAAATCAAAGCACAATTCGGGACATCGATATTATAGTCATAAATATTGGTTGAGCCGACTAGGATTGCGCCTTCTTCGAGTTGAATATGCACATTCTCTTTGAGCACGACGGTCCCCGTCAGATAACGTCCAACGTAGAATCGTAACGTCCCCCCGCCCTGCTCATGAATAAAATCAATTGCTCTTTGTATAGAAGTGGTATTTAATGTTGTTCCGTTCGATTTAATGCCAAAAAGAGAAGCATTGTATTCTTTCGCCTGTAATGTCAGTATACCACCATAGAGGAGGATCATAACAAGAATAAGTTTAATTTTCATAAACATCCCATTTATAATGTTTTACCATTAGCCAACCGGCTATTTTCTTTGATGACCTGCTGACTCCCCTCTGATTCAACCAATGCCCTGCCAATGGCCTGAAAGAAAACATTGGACAGACGCACCGTTTTGGAATTGCTGACATACACACCAATGCTGCCCGGACTATTTATATCCAATGCGCTTAGGGTAACATCCGCACACTGATCAATAAATTGTGCTGCTCCGAGCAGGTTCAATTCCATTATGCCGTTGATCTGGATATTTCTAGAAGCTTTCAAATAAATTAGGCTAATGTCTTCCGCTTTTTCAGATAGATCAATGTTTCCTTTCTGTCTTAGCGCTGCGACCTGGCTACGCAATAAAGACTGCTGCCCATCAATGACGCCTTTCCCACCAATCTGAATATTAGATTGACCGACTGCGACAATAAGAGCTCTCTTGCCATCCTGAAGGCTGTAATCAAATATGTTGCTGCTGCCAACCAATACAGCGCCCTCATGCAGTTCGATGAATACATTGGATTTTAAACTAAATGTTCCCGTCAGATAACGTCCGACATAAAAATGTAGTTTACCGCCGCCTTTTTTGGCAATATAATCAATGGCATATTGTATAGAACCCATATTATTGGTTACACCATCGGACTTACAACCGAAAAGCGATGCATTATAGTCCTGAGCGAACAGCTTGAAGCAGCTCGCCCATAACACGATCAAAAATAGATACTTCTTCATGTTAGGCTGTCTAATTAATTTGGACATCTTTTGTTTGATATAAATGGAAACTGTCTTTTAACCGATCTCCATCCAAATAGGATTTAAAATCCCAGGCTCCCCCAGTGAGGTCATCGGCAACAATCGTGGGCCTGTAATCTGCACTTTTAATACGGAAAGTCACATTTTTTAAATTGATCTGTTTGGCATGACGGATATATAATCCCCAAGATGGCAACTCTTTAAACTGTGAAAATTCTGGATAAGCATTAGCCATTTCGGGTATGCCATCCAATGACTTAGGATCAGTCCCGCGGTAAGCATATAACGGATTTCCACCTCCGGGATAAATGATCTCTATATTCTCCAGCGTAACATTTTCGATCTTATGATCAGGTAAGCCGATGATGCTTGCCGGAGAAATATTCCGGGGCATATCTTCTACGGGTCCCTCATAACTATATCCCAAATCCGGTTTATTGGCAGGTACCTCTGCATATACATTGCGAATCGTTATATCTTTCATAAAGGGTTTCTTTCCCTTGCTCCAGCGATCGCCAATACGCAAGAAAATGACATTACCGGTATTGATACTTTTGACACCGTCCACCAGGATATTTTCGACGAATCCACCATCTACGGCAGCAAAAGTGATTGCTGATCGATACGTATCATAGACCACGAGGTTCCTGACAACAAAATTTCGGAAACCACCACGGGAGACTGTCCCAAATTTTAGGGCACTGGCACTGGAGCGCGCCGTACAGTTTTCGACCAGCACATTCTCACAGACTGCATTCGCATCGTGTGACTTAAAGCAGATGGCATCATCAGCCGCATCGAAATAGCAATTCCGGATCACGACATTCTTACAGTCTACCACATCGATGCCGTCATTATTCCAATACGATTTACTGTCTACATAAATACCTTCCACATGGAGGTCTTCACATTGGTCGTAGGTCTGATTCCAACTACCGGGATCACGTAAGGTAATATCCTTAATCAGTACATTTTTACACTCCCGGAAGTAAATATTTTCGGGGCGGTTCCACTCCCGCAATCGATCTAATTTAAGTTCATCCTGCACAATTCCCTTATGCACATTTTGAACGGCATTCATTGCCGTCTGAAAACCGCGGCCATTGATCGTTCCTTTGCCGATAATACCAATATTCTGTTGTCGAATCGCGTAGATCATCGACTGCCAGTTGACGACGGTATCTTTATGGTAATCAAAAGGATTGTTGGACCCCAAGAGATTTGCTCCCTGATCCAGTTGTAAGGTCACATTGGACTTCAGATAAAAAGATCCCGTGATGTAGTTGCCTGGGGTAAAGATGAGCTTCCCACCACCTTTGGCTGTAATATAATCAATGGCGGCCTGGATAGACCGTGTATTCAGTGCTTCACCATCACCGCGAATACCAAAATCTACAGCTTGATAATCCTGCGCTGCGACCAGCCTGACTGTTAAAGCCTGGATGATGAAAAGAAAAATAGGTAATATTTTCATGATTTAGCTTGTATATAAAGTGACTGGACCGATCAGGCCCATAGATTGTATTTCCTGCTCCCGACCTTTTCTATTGACCCAATATTGCGCATTTTCATTATCCTTCAACGTTTTCAAATAGTTTCCCATGGTGGTCGTAATACGCACTTCGATCTGGTTCTCCCCATTTTTTAACACGGTAGCGAGGTCGTAAATCCGCCTTCCATACCATTTTACACCAAGTGATTGGCCATTGACAAAAACCTCAGAAACTCCCGCTACCTTTCCAAGATTCAACAGGCATTGCCCTGCTGCAGACCAGTTAAATGAACGCTGATAGATTGCTGTTCCTGAAAACCACATCAATTGTTCATCCTCTTTAAAGTCCATCAGCCGCGGTAGTACCAGTTGTTGGGATGTACCTTCCTGTTTATGTTTTAATTCCACTTTCCACTGGGTACTCAAATCCAGGACATGGCTTCCAGTGGTTGCCAAAGGCTGCCAAACCGTACCTTCCCGATGGTTGTCAAATACAAAAAGAAAAGCATCTGCAGGTCCCATATCCAGTAGCAAACTATTTTCACGATCCAAGATTACCCGAGAACGTCTGCCCGTATCCAGATCCCATAGCCAGCATGTTTTCTTTCTGATTTCGGGAGCAATAAAAGAGATGTTTAGTCTTGCACTATTCGCCCGGTGCGCATTCTGGATAAAATAGCATTCACTACCATCATCCCGAATAGAACGCATCTGCATCACATAACGGTTAGGCTGATCGATATGCAGGTAATGGGGTAACCTAAACCGCTGCATGGCCAAATGGTACCAGTCCATAAAGTTATTGTCCTCAGGTTTAGACGTGGCAATAAATCGATCTGGATAGGATTGCAGCTTACGCAGTATAGCTTGCACTTCGGCATCATTTTTTACCTGATCTTGCAATCCCAAGCTCATCTGTGGTAACGTTTCAATCGCCACAACACGCCCACCGGATTGAACAAACTCAAGGAGGCGAGCCATTGACTTCGGCGAAATCCGTTTGATACCGGGCAAAAAGAGCACGCTATATTTTCTTTTGCCATAACATAGATTTCCCTTCTCTATCTTACAATCCTGCAGTATCATCTCCGTTATATAATCTGCATTCCCACCATTTTTGCTGATAGCTTCCCAAAGTAAGGAAGTATAGGGGACATTCAATTTCTCAGGAAAGGGATCCGTTTGCACGCCGTTCTCCGTCCAGAGATCATAATTGGCGGGTAAAATGGCCATATCAGCGAAGTAATCGCCCTGCTGCAGCTGCGATGAAAGGCGGGCTTTGTAATTATTTAAATAGTTAAAATAGGGCCACCAGTTGTTGCGTTCATTATAGAAAGAGCCATATTGAATCCACCCAGGAAAAGGAGCTTCTAAGGGCGAATAATTAAATCCATGCCAAACAGAATGTGTAATCCCGGTCATTGCACTCTGATCTGATCCCAGCTTTAACAATTCGAGCTGCGTATTAAAAACAAGATAAGTATTGGTCATCTCCTCACAGCTTACAAGCCGTTTTCCTTTCAGATGTGCTGCGGAGGAGACATATTTATCGATCATGGTATAACCACGTCCCCGACGATAGTCTTCATCAGGCATCTCTTCACCCAGCTTATGGCGCAAATAATTTGTTGTCCACGATTCCCCTTCCGGAATATCGTAGTCCAAGCTGCTTTCCAATGGAAAAAAACCTCTTCCATAGGCTTGCGCGCGCGATTTCACCCCTAGGGAACGACACCAATTAACATAGGTATCCGTAAAACGTTCCTTCAATAAACAGGCTTTGGTATATTCATAATCGAAACGTACACGGTTTAGAATCTCGGTAAGCTCCGCTCCTTTCTTTGCACCATAGTTTTCGTCGACCACGGCGCCCAAGCGCCCGACCTTAAATAAGATAAAAGGCAAATAAGGCATAATATCGTAACCGCGACGGCGCTGAAACTCAACAGCAAAGTCATCACACCAATTACAACCTTCGAGCTCCATGCTGTCGGTAAACAATGCCCGCACATAGTTCTTTAATGGCCCTATCTGCTGTTGCATTTGTGTAGCCATGCGCTCCAGGTAGCGAGACACGGTCGCCTTATCCATGTGATTGAGTATGGAGCCCGCTGCGCCCGGGGCGCCATTGATGACGGAGGCAAAAGCTTTAAATTTCACCAAGAAATAGAGGATATGCTTTCCGGGAGGAACAGGGATTTCAATTTTATCTTTACCAATTTCTGCCGCATAATCAACCGCATCATCGATAGAAAGCATCGGATCGTTAACCAATTTGATGGCGAGGATTTCGGGATTGCGCAATGGATTTTTATCCGTTACTGCAGGGTCTATCATATTAAAAACATGGTAGGGTCGGACAACATAGGTTGTGGGGCCCTCGATGGGTTCACAATGTACCAGAACTACCTGAGCGGTTTCATCTTCCCGGAGATCTTCCGAACCAAAGGGCCAGCCGGACCCAACGATGAGATCGGTGGTCATACCCATCTTTTTTGCTTCATTGGCTGTATACTGCACCATCTCTACCCATTCTTTGCTCAGCCATTTTAATGATGGAATACCCATATCGTCGGTACGCTTCGGAAAGGAAATGGGATTGATTTCCACTCCACCTATTCCGGCATCCTTTAAAAGCTTCAGTTCGCGGAGCAGTTCATTTTTATTGATTTTATTTCCATTCCACCACCAGCGCACAAAAGGTCTTTGTGTAGTCGACGGATTTTGAAACAGTGTATAATAGCTTTCCATATCCACCGATTCCTTGCCAAATGCATTTAAATGCTTGGCAAATAAGAAGGAGGCCCCCAATAAACTGCTTTGCTGTAAAAATATTCTTCGCTTCATCATGCTGAAATTAGGTTATAAGGTGCCTTGACAGGTAGTTTTTCATCCATAAGTTTTGTTTCCATTGGCGTTCACAATCGAGCGCTTGATTCCCTGAGGGGATGAGATACGGTGGCGGACCAAATTCAGTCGTCATGGTCAGCCGCGCATCGGGCTTATTGAGGTCTATCCAGCGTTGCCAGACAGCGCAGTGTGTCGCGACAATATCCCGATAGATTTTTTTTCGAACATCGGGCAGCTGGGATCCCTGGCTATGTCCAATACGGGCATGTACATGTTTTACATGGGACAACAGGCGGTTCAATTCCTCCTGCCGATCTTCAAGAAAACTCTCCGAGACACAGTACCAGTGAGAGATATCCAAGGTCAGTTTCAACTGCGGATATAGTTCCGCCATTGGCGCCACGGTATGCAGTCCATAACTCCATTTATTACGGTGAGTTTCCTGCAAAATTTCGATCCCGTATTGCTTTTCAACACGCGTACAAAGTTGTAGCCCTGTAAGCACATCGTCAGGCGAGAAATATTCCCGTCCCATCTGCACGGATATAAAAAGTGGAGCGAAATATTTTTCCCCGAGCTTTCCATAGTAGTTCAACTGTTCTTCCAACAAGGCAAAGTATGCACTGATTGAGTTCGCTTTTTTTTGAACACAGGTCACAATCGTGTAGCTGAGCTTATACTTTTGCAACAGTTTTACGACCTTCTCCGGATCGGTATCTTCGCCAAAAGGAAACCATTCGACCCCTACATAACCAGCCTTCACTACACGATCCAGAAAATCTTCCCATGCAACATGCTCATTTCCCCAGCGTGGATAAAAAAAATCAAGTTTTACCATCCTGCATGGTAGATTAGCGGATTTTGTTCGTCATTATTCAACAAATCCCCGACCGCTAAGGTTGCGCGATAATCTTCCGGTAAAATATTCGCTTGTCCATTGAATACATTTCCGTCAGGCATGTAAGCACAGGTCATAGCTCTTCTAAACCCGTTGGTCATGTTAGGTCCTGCCCCATGAATCGTCAATCCATTATGGAAAGTACAACTTCCGGCTTTGAGCGGAGTAGCCACCGGATTTACCCGTGCAAGCTCGGGATAGTGTTCGAAAATTGTCCCCATATTTTTTCCGATACCCAAATTCTCAAATCCGGTTAGCTTATACGATTGCGGAACAAAATACATGCAACCATTTTCCAGTGTGGAGTCATCGAGTGCAATCCATATGGAAAGTGCGTTTCGATCAGCAAATGACCAAAAAGGCGTATCCAGATGCCAAGCGGTAGGATTCGCAAATGGACGTTTAAATAGCGCTTGGTCATGCCAGATACGGATACCGTCAACACCGGCCAGCTTTGCCGCCATTTCTCCAATCCGCTGATCGACCATTAGCTCCTTCACTTGTTCGCTGGTCTGCCAAAGGTTTAACAATTGATCAAACACTTTTCCAAAGTAGTCTGCATCCTTATTGATACCATCATCTTCGCCAACTTTGGCTTCCTTTCCGGGCATTTTCTGACCTGCGCGCTGCTCTACAGCTTCAAATACAATTGTACGCCAGGTTTCAAGCTCCTCGGGATTTAAAAAATCTTCTATAACGATGTAACCATTTTCTTGGTAAAAGGCTATCTGTTCTTCAGTCAATTGGTTCTTCATATCATTAAATTTTAGGTTTTGTCGAAGTAATCTATAGTACTTGAAAATACACAAGATCAGCTACAGTTGTATCCTGAACTATCCTGTATTTTTAGGGAAGTACCAGCAAGGACGATTACGATCCTTTCTGGTACTTTTACGAAATGAAATCATTAAATCTATTGGCTCATTTAATTCTGAACCATCTTATTATTATATAACATTTCATCCAAAGGTATCTGTAGCGTCATTTTACTAGCAGGATAAGTTGATTTATCCACATGTGTGGCTGAGCCAGCACGGTCGACAGCAATGTTCCAGCGTTTATTGTTATAGAATTCACGTCCTCCCTCACCCCAGAGCTCCAACCGCGTTTGAAATTGCACCATCTCCAAGGTCGATAAACCCTGCATGGAAGTATAGTTGTCACAGGTCAATGTGGTCTGCCCAACTTTCGTTCGTGCAGCCAATAAGGTGTTCAACGTTTGTTTCGCACTTTGGTCATCTTTATTCTGTGCCTGCGCTTCAGCTTTCATCAGTAATACCTCCGAACTGCGCATATAATAACAACTTACTCGTCCAACATTCTTCTTATCGTCACTTCCCAAGCCATGGGTGGCGGCAAACTTGAGATTGGTATACATCGGAATAGTTCGTTTATCACCATTGGTCGGGTAAGTATAATCCCCCCAATCCGATGCCATAAAGCAACCCATGCGATAGTCCCGGTTATCAATTTTGGTATACAGCCGATTGTCAATCCGCTGGAAACCTTGCCCAATTCCGCCGTTTCCTTCGGCGAAAGGATTCATCCACCAATTGTGTACGGTAACGGCTTCTCCAAGCGCAAAACCAAACAACACTTCGGGGTTAATGGCTATATTGAGAAAACCATTTTGCTCGGGTCTCATTTCAGGCGCCGCCTGCGTTCCTTTATTCGTGGCACCATAGCTTGCCTGGCTCATTAACGTTGGATACTTTGTCAGTATTTCATTGCTGGCGCTTATCGTCGTGTTCCAGTCGCCGGTCCACAACGCGACTTTTGCCTGCATAAAGTAAGCTACACCAAGATCAAAATCGGAGGGGTCTGTTGTAAAGCCAATTCCCGCTTCTTTAAAAAGCCGGATCGCTTCATTGATATCGTTTTTGATAAAAGCATAGGTCTCATCCGCAGTAGATCGGGCCTTGCTTTCCTGAACCGGAGAATAGGTATCATAAAGCGGCATGCCTAATTTGGCTTTTCCTCCCTGCTGGTAGGCATTCTGATAGTTTTCCATCAGGTAATTATAGGCGTAGGCACGCAATATCAGTCCGCGGCCTTTGTATTCCTGTAATTTTTTATTCGTACCGACAGTCTCCGGATTAAGGTAGTTCAGCATTTTATTTGCTGTATTGACCATATTCCAGGCATAATTCCAATACGGGGTATTCTTGTCTGAAGCATCTGAAATAAAATCCAGCAGATTATACTCGTCGGAGCCAAATATATTAAGCAATCTATTGCCGAATACAATATCATTGCCCTCGAGGTTCCGCATCACATCAAATCCCTGGTTGCTTCCATAACGTGACTCGGATGATAATGCCCCAAAGTTGACCAGTTTAGGCATATTGTTCGCCATACCGCCCAATACAGCCTGAATTTTCTTCTCATCACCACTTTCGAGTAGTTTCCGGATCTGTTCATCCGTGATACTATTTGGGGGTGCAATGTCCAATTCCTTACTACAAGAAAACAATAATGTCACCGCCAATGCACATAAAAATATCTTTTTCATAACTGATTTTTTAAACATTAAAATTCCAAACTTACACCACCGGAGAATGTTCTCATGGTCGGATAAGAATATGCCGCCACTTCAAATCCACCAACAAGAGACTGACGTGGATCTATTCCCGAATGGGCTGTTTTCATAAAAAGGTTATCACCAGAAGCGAATATCCGAAGCCGCTTGATTTTCATTTTTGACAAGATACTTTCTGGCAAAGTATAACCTATCGTCACATTTTTAAAATTGAGATAGGAAGCACTGAATAAGCCCAAATCACTGTAGAGCCAGCTTCCTGTAGTTGCACCATTGCCATAGGTATTACCATACATCACCATAGGGAATTTTGCACCTGTGTTGTTCGGTGTCCAGGTATTACCGATGAGTTCCGATGAAAGCGCTTTTCCAGGATCTTCACTTACATACAAATTATTTCCGTACTCCGTACTAAAAAACTTTCCGCCCAATTGGTAAGCCAATGTCAAATACAGATCAAAATTCTTGTAACGTAAGGAAGTACTAAATCCGCCTATCCATTTAGGTAACGCGCTCCCCATTTCGTAGCGGCTAGCTTTTGAATAGTCTGTGGTTGTTATACTTTCGCCCTCTTTATATCCGGGATAAGTACCTGCGTCAACATCGGCTTTGCTAATCTGATGATAGTAAAGTGGTAAACCCGTATTTTGGTCCACACCGCCATATTTCAACATATAGAGGTTAAAGAAATCTTTGTTGACTCCACGTAAATAGGTAATATTTGCTACAGCACTTGTTCCTGCAGCAGCCCAAGCATCGGTACCTGCGGTCCAATTTCCTCCCAAAGCATCTGAACCGACACCATTTGGTACAGCTTTCAGCTTAGTGGTATAATGTGTTCCGTTTGTCGATACTGTCCAGTTGAAATCAGGTTTCTTGATGATGTCTACTGATAGGTCGATTTCAAAACCTTTATTTCCGATTTTTGCGGAGTTCGTCGCAATGGAAGACTGTCCCTTGGATATCGCAATAGGCTGATTCCAGATGGCATTTACCGTGACGCGGTTATAATAATCGAGTGATCCACGTACTCGTCCAAAGAAGCTAAAATCAATACCACCATCTAATGTGTGTATGTTTTCCCAGGTTAATTGGTCATTGACATATGCATTTTGATTTAAGGTGATATTGGCAGGTATACCCGTTCCATTTGTCGTCTGTGTATATGTGGCGGCGTAACTCCATGTTTGGTATCCCGAATAGTTGGATATTCCATTCTGATTACCGATTACACCATAACTGCCGCGTATTTTTAGGAGGTCGAGCCAGCCTTTGCTACTTTCCATAAATTGCTCACTGTCGATACGCCAACCGCCACCAACGGACCAGAACGTACCCCAGCGTTTATCTTTCAACTTGAACTTTGACGAGCCATCCCGACGGACAGATCCTTGAAAAAAGTACCTATCGTTGTAGTTGTAATTGACCCGGGAAAAATAACTTTCCATGGTACGTTTATCCTCACCGCCCCCCGGATTTGGGAACGTTCCACCGTCATAACGTCCGACAAAGTTGATATAAGATGCAAAATCATCAATCAATGCATAAGATGATCGGTAGTTGAGCTGCTCGTTCTTGAATGAATCATATTCATGCCCCAAGAGCGCCTCTATATTGTGTAAACCTATTGTTTTCGCATAATTCAGTAATTGTTGTAGGTTCAGAATCGTTGTATTGGATGCGGTCTTACCAAAGGCTCCAATGCCTGCTGCCTGTCCCGATTCGCTGTTCCAGTAACGTGTACGCATCTCATTAAACTTATCCATCGAGACATTTGCTGTAAACGTAAAGTCTTTCAGGAATTTGGCCTGCCCATACACCCTTGTTGTCCAATCATCCGATACACGTTGATCCAAATCATTGTCCAGCACCGTCAAAACATTGGTAGAAGATAGTGCAGCCGATGTTAACCCCAGTGGAGAGTAGGTATCTCCGGCAAGTACATGGACTTTATTTTTCCCATTGTCATCAATCAGGGCGCCATTTTTATCGCGTGCATAGAGCTGCACCAGCGGATTCTGTCCATTGATAAACCGGAACACATTGGCTGTAGAACTACCGGGGTTACGGCCGAAGCGTGTTGCCGGCGATTGTGTGGTCCGATTGGAGTAGCCGATATTAGCGCCCAATTTTAGCCAGGCATTCAATTGCGCATCAAAATTGGCACGTCCATTATAGCGTTTGAAGGAAGATCCGCGAATATAAGATGGATCTTCAAGATAACCTCCCGAGAGGAAATAATTTACTTTATCATTACCACCGGATGCCGATAAATCATAATCTTGTCGTAATCTATTCTCCAGTAGATAATCATCATATCTGTCGCTATATAACAGGCGAGCTCCAGGATTCAATTTACCATCTGTATTGACGAGGTATGCGCCACTCATGGTTGAACTCGCATCAGCTCCTGTGCCTGAGGGTGTATAGACCGCTCCCGGCACATCATACAACATCCAGTTACCTAAGCTGTTTCGTTGAAATTTAGTCGTAGACCCGATGTAGTCAAATAGGTGCGAACTGGCAAATTCAGCAGCCTGTTCGTGCGACATATTCGGATTCTGCACATTTGTTGTATATCTTTTTGAAATACCGGTACCATCCACTCCATAGCGTACAGAGTTGTACACAGAGAGCCAGGCGAATTCATAAATATCCTTCGGATTGGAAATTTTATCGAATTGATACGGTCCCACCTGATTGACACCGAGCTTTCCTTCGAATGAAATGCGGGGTTGCCCCGACACGCCTTTTTTTGTTGTCACCAAGACGACACCATTGGCACCTCTAGCGCCGTATAGGGCCGTCGATGCCGCGTCCTTCAAGATAGAAACACTCTGGATATCTTTTGGATTTAAGGTAGCGAGCGGATTATCATTTTGTGCGGGAACACCATCAATGACGACCAGAGCGTTTGAGGTATTCTGACTCGCCGATCCTATACCACGCACACGAATTCCCATGTCGATACCGGGCTGTCCATCCACTGCCGACACCTGAATACCGGGTGCAGCCCCTTCCAAGGCCCTACTGACCGTCGAATTTGACTGCATATTCAATGCTTTATTGTCGATTGTGGATACGGATCCCGTCAGATCCTTTTTTTTCGTCGCACCATAAGCAACGACAACAACTTCATCCAGCACAGTGTTGTCCTCCTGCAGTTCAACACGAAGTGGGATCCCCACAGTCCCTTCCATATTTTTTGCAATGTACCCTACATATTGGATTGAAAGAACAACTTTGTTGCTCGCGACAGAAAGGGTAAAATCACCATTTTCATTTGTTGAACTAGCATTTTTACCACCGACTTCTTTAATCGAAGCTCCAGCGATAGGTCGCCCGCTCTTGCTACCCACCACATGACCCTGTATAGTCTTGGTCACCTGAGCAACTAACGCAAACGGCATTCCCATCATCATTGCCACGCAAAGAATTAATGAGTAATGTTTTAATTTACTTTCCATTCTGATTAGAGGTTTAATTTAATTTGGTTTAATTTGTTTATAATTCTATATCGAAGTAATAGAAAACAAACTGAACAGCTGTACCGTACTATCCTGTTCTAAAATCATTTACGAAACAGTATGTGGCCTAAATAATTTTAATTCCACCAAGTTTTGTGGGATCTCTGCTGTGTTCCAATGCTGATGCATCAACAGTGCGGCACCCAAAGCTGTTGCTTGCGGCATCGCTGCAGCAAACACCTCCATAGCTGGAAATTCACGTGCAATCAAACTCATATAAATCTGATTTCGACTAAATCCACCATCGACAAATATCCGTGCAGTCTGTGTACAGCAAAGAACAAGTTGGGTGGCGGCTACCTGTGCCTTGACAAGACACCAGACTAAGCTGTGGTAAGCGGTTTGATAATCTGGATAACGATGCAGGTCAATGGCTTCAAAAGATTTCAAATCTATCGCGTTCGGAAGATCAAGCGCTGTCAAAGCCGCGATAATGTCCCAGTCGATTTCAAGCGTTCTAAATTTGGCCGTGGTCACCGCAAAGAAATCGGCAATACGCTTTGATTGAATTTCATGTTCATACCCTGCAAATAAACGGGAGGCTTTTACGGGAGTACCGCGATAGGAAAGATAGAACAAACAATCCTGCTGCAGCTCCTCTATTGTCAAATCGATCGACGCAAATGGGTTTAATGAAATGCACCAAGTGCCTGTAGAAATTAAAACAAAGGGTTCTTTATTACTCATTAGATAAGGAATAAGTGCCGCGGAACTATCATGTAAACCCGTTCCAACCCAATATGACTTACCTAGAAACGTACTTTTAAAGGCTGCATCTCCCGAAACAATTGGCGGGAAAGCTCCAACGAGGCCCTCGTCTTCTACCCATTGATGATAATGGTGTTGTTTGAAGTCCCAAAGTGCAGTATGGCAGCCGATGCTAGTCAAATCTGTACACAGCTTGCCTGAAACCAAAAAGCTTAAATATTGAGGTAAGTGTACCGCATAGGCAAGTTGCCCAAATAAATCAGGTTTTTCACGCTTCAGACGCAAGAGCTGTAAGCCCGAATTCAGACTACCCAATGATGGTGATGCCGTTGCCAATGAAAATGCGACAACACCTCCATACGCATCATATAACTGTTGCTGTATATCCGCAGGAAAATCCTTGAGATAGTTGTATAAGGGAGTCAAAGGTTTACCCTGTGCATCAATGTAAACCAAGCTAGCCCCATAGGCTGCAAAATTGATTGCCTGAATATCAAATTCGTCCCGCCGGAGTACTTCATGCAAGGCATCAAAAATCGACAGACGAAGGCTTTCAAGATTTTCACAAGGATCCCCATCTTCATCGACAGTTTCTAAAAATCGAGCAGATCGTTCCCATAGCACGCTATAGTTTTTATCAAATAAAAGAAGTTTTTTATTCGTTTTTCCAACATCAAATACGGCTACGACAGGTATACTTTTGTTTTCCATGTCGTGTATCTTTTAGAGGCCTGTAGCGACGCTATTTTTTCCTCTTTCCCCCACCAATCTATCTCGTAACGCCTGTTCTCTAAAGAGCCCTATTGGATCCAATGCCGCACCGATGCGTCGTCTCGCCTCAGCAAGCAATGGTCTTACATCGGTTCGAAATGCCTGTTGCAAAATCTCCTGGGCAGCTACCACATCGTTTTGAGCTTGCGCATCGCGAAGCGATTTCCGATCGATAAGCAAGGCCTGCGCATAGGCTATTTTAATTGCTTCTACCGATTGTAATAAATCAACTAATGGGTCTTTCAGATTATGTGAAGCATCGATCATCCAGCCTAAAGCCGATTCATGAGCCATTCCCCGCGCATCCATCCCATCGATCAATTCACTGAATATCAAAAACAATTGATAAGGTTTCATACAACCGGCCGTCAGATCGTCGTCTCCATATTTGCTATCATTGAAATGAAAGCCGCCCAATTTCCCTTCCATCAACAGCAGCGATACGATTTGCTCGATGTTTGTATTCGGTAGATGATGCCCTAAATCCACCAAGGTAAAAGCCTGTGGTCCCAGCTTATTTGCTAAAAGTAAAGACTGTCCCCAATCGCCAATGGTCGTCGAATAGAAATAAGGTTCAAATGCCTTATACTCTATAAACAGGCTCCAGTCTACGGGTAGATGCGCATAGATTTCCTGTAGGCTGGCAAGGGTATTTTCAAAGGCCTGTCTAAAATTAAGCTGCCCAGGGAATGATGAACCGTCAGCCAGCCATACCGACAAGCACGTTGACCCCAACTGTTTTCCAAAGTCGATTACTTCTATATTATGGTCTATCGCCTGTTGACGGACGCGTGGATCAACGTGATGCAAAGACCCAAATTTATAGCTGTGCTCCTGCCCGACCTGATCTTGAAATGTATTTGAATTCATCGCATCAAAGTGAATTCCAAAGGTTGCTGCATACTGCTTCAATGCTTCAGCATCTTTAGGAATATCCCAGGGAATATGCAATGAAATAGCATCACTCGATCCATTCAATGCATGCAGCAAGCCTACATCTGCAATTTTCTGCTCCAGTGTTGCCGGTTCACCGGCACCAGAGAAACGGCCAAAGCGCGTTCCACCTGTACCCAATGCCCAACTAGGGATAGCAATCTGGAATTGCTGTAGTTTTTCTACAATCTCTTCTGTTTGTACAATCTCGTGAGAAACAAAATCAAAGGCTCGCTGATGCCTCGCCTGCAACTGGTCATTATGTGCCGCGATAGCACACTTGTCTAAAATCATAATAGTACTGTTTTCGGTTTATTAAAATAGGGTATTGTGGTTTCTCGATCTATTGAAAACACAATACCGAAGATAGCGAAATTAGCGCACAAATGCCATTGCTACGCCACCGTCTACATTGAGTGTATTACCTGTAGATTTCGAGAGCAAACCACCCACAAAACAAAAACAGGCATTTGCAATATCCTCCGGTAGAATCACTTCATTCAACAAGGTCCGATTAGCATAAAATGTAGGCAGTTCCTCGATCTGAATACCATATGCCTTTGCGCGTCCCTCTGCCCATCCGCCAGCCCAAATATTGCTATCGGAAATCACTGCATCGGGGTTAACAACATTGACACGAATTTTGAATGGTCCAAGCTCCGCGGCGCATAATCTACTTAAGTGCAATTGTGCACCTTTCGCGCTTCCATAACCGACATTATTCGGACCACTGACAAGCGCATTTTTGCTGACTATATTCAAGATATCACCACCGATGTTCTGCCCCTTTAAAATTGGCGTGATCGCTTGGGTGACCAAAAATTGTCCTTTAACCAATACATCATACAATAGGTCCCAATCTTTTTGGGTATGGTCCTCGATAGATTTAGAAATCGACAATCCGGCATTATTCACTATGATATCTATCCCGCCAAATGCTAAAACAGTTTTATACAAGGCTTCTTGGATCTGTACTTCCTCGGTCACATCCAGTAGGACGGAGATCACTGCATCTTGGCCAAATTGTGCCACGAATTCTTGTTCGCATTCCGCCAAACGTTCAGCGTTAATATCGTTAAGCACAACCACTGCCCCTTCCTGTGCCATTTTCTTGGCAATGGCTTTTCCGATTCCACCACCACTTCCTGTCACCAAAGCAATCTTTCCGGAAAGTGCTTTTGGTTTCGGCATACGCTGCAATTTAGCCTCCTCAAGTAACCAATATTCGATATCGAAAGCTTCCTGACGAGGCAAGGCCGTATATTCACTTACAGCTTCCGCTCCTTTCATTACGTTAATCGCATTGGTGTAGAATTCTGCCGCTACACGTGCAGTTTGTTTGTCTTTCGCAAACGCAAACATACCAACACCTGGATATAAAACAATCACCGGGTTTTTATCGCGTACAGCTGGACTGTTTTCATGCTTGCAATTTTCATAATATTGTGCATACATTTCACGGTATGCTTCGAACAATGGCGCCAATTTCGCTTTTAGCTCTTCAACATTATCCAAATCTTCTGATTTATCCAAATTTAGTACTAACGGTTGGATTTTAGTTCTTAAGAAGTGGTCCGGGCAGCTGGTACCAAGCGGAGCTAAGCGTTGTAAATCGTTTGAATTTATAAATTCCAATACACGTTCATCATCTGTAAAGTGTCCGATCATGTGACGCTCACTAGAACAGAAACCTCTTAAAACCGGCGCAAGTTTAGCTGCTTGTGCAGTTCTTTCTTCCTTGCTCAGGCTAGTTACTTGCTGACCACCGAATACAGGTGCTTTTTTACCATAGTTTTGCTCAAGATATTCCGCGCAAGCTTCGATTACATCCAATGAATTCACATAACATTCATGTGCGGTGTCTCCCCATGTAAACAAGCCATGTGATCCCAACATAATACCCCGAATACCCGGGTTTTCTGCTAAACAGGCTCTTAACTTAAGGCCAAGATCAAATCCCGGTCGCTGCCAATCTACCCAGCCGATCGCCCCATTAAACAATTCTTGTGTAATCTTCTTCCCATCTTTTGCAGCGGCAATAGCAATAGCAGCATCGGGATGTAAATGATCAATATGTTTAAATGGTAAAAACCCATGTAATGGTGTATCAATAGATGGTGCTTTAGAATCCAGATCGTAAATACAGTGGTTAAATAGTTCAACCATCTCATCTTCATGCTCCAAGCCTTGATAAACATGCGCTAAACTGCGCAGCCGTTGAAGATACAGTGCTGCCAACCCCGATTTCTTAAGCGTCCCAATATCTCCTCCTGAGCCCTTTATCCACATCACTTCCACATCCTCTCCGGTCAATGGATCTTTTTCAAAAACTTTGCAGGAGGTATTGCCACCACCATAATTTGTGATTCTTAGATCCGCGCCTAAAATATTCGAACGATATAATAATAAAGCCACTTCATCACCGTCTAGTGTACGTGCTTTCTCATCGTCCCATAAGTAATTGACATGTTTATACATTTTCACCTCTTCTATATTGTTTAAGTATTAATTTTCTAATGTCCTTGCAAAGCCTACTATGCAAATGGAAATGATAATTGTGATAATTCCAGCAATAATGGAACGATAGGTTACACGGTCCACCCCTCGCCATTCTTTTAATACAACGCCCCAGGCATTTGAAATAAGAATGATGAAAGCCATATGTAATATCCAGGAACTTGCGCCATTGCCCAGTCGGCTTTCCCCCATACCGTAAAAGAAAAATTGGAGATACCAGGTTGTCCCTGCTGAAGCACATAAAAGAAAATTCCGCAACTTCGGCACTGCTGGTTTCGTATAATCTTTAAAAGACTTATTCTTGACGAGCAGATAAAGACACCAAATAAAATTTGTCATAAAGCCGCCCCACAGAATTACGATATAGGTTACATTATTTTGATAGAGAAACTCTCCTTGATTGGGGTTAGCGGCCTTCCATACCGCATTGCTTACATCCGCCATGGGTTTCCCAGACTCTATACCAAAATTGAAACAGGCACTTAGTATACCTGAAACGATCGCCACGACGATACCTAAGCCGAAGTTGTAATCAGATTTACTTTCTGCTGATAATGTTGAAAGATGCTTTTCTTTGGACATACCAGCCTTGCCACATAGATAGACTCCGACCAAGCAGACCAACAGTCCAATGAGAATACAAACACCCGGCTGTGTCGTAAAGAAATAATCGATACCGTGTTTACCCTCGGCCCGATTGAAAAAATAATAAATACTAGGCATCAAGGATCCAAACACCATGCTGAGTCCCAAAATAATACTACTTCCCAACGATACGCCAAGGTAACGGACACCAAGACCGTAAGTCAGACCGCCTATCCCCCAAAGCATACCAAACAAAAAGGTATAACTCAAAATGGATAGATCGGTCTCTTTAATAATCTCCATAAAATTGGGTATCGTGAGCATTGCTGCGATAGGAGGTATAATGATCCACGAAAAAAGTCCGCCCAAAATCCACATGGATTCCCAAGACCAACCTTTCACCTTTTTATAGGGCACATAAAAACTTCCAGACGCAAAACCGCCTATAAAGTGGAAGATTACTCCGAAAACAGCATTCATTATCTATGTATTTAGGTATTAGATATCTAAAGTAAATGATTTCAGAAAAGGAACTGTTATGTACTGTTATGTTGTAACGACAAAATAGTTACGCTATAGCTAAATTATTTCGATATAGCCCGCTATCCTGCAACAAATTTTGATTACTTTTAATTATTAATTACCGACAATGCATTGAAAAAATATTTGCTATTCTTAGATACGGAAACATCTGGTTTACCGAAAAAGTGGAACAAGAGTTACATGGACGGTGATAATTGGCCCCACATCTTGCAACTGGCTTGGATCATTTATGACGAAGAGCAACATGAAGTTAAACGAACCAATAAATATATTTATGAGCCGTTAATACCAATCAGTCCTGCATCAGAACAGATTCATGGATTGACACCGCCTTTTCTAATGAAATATGGTGAGAAGAAAAAAGAAGTATTACGGAAATTCAGTCATGACATCAAAAAATATAAGCCCCAGCTTATCGGGCATTTTCTTTCATTCGACCTGCAGGTATTAGCGGCCGAATTCTATCGATCCAACTTGGCTATTCCATTTCATAACTTAGCTTATTTCTGCACCTTGTTGCATAGCAAAAAATACGTTCGGAATCCGAATATGGTGCATCTTCCGCTTTCATCGCTGCATGATACACTATTTTCGAGTCCAGCCACAGAAATGCACAATGCTGAAAAAGATGCTGAAATAACTGCTAAATGCTATTTTGAAATGATTCGAAGAGATGAATTATCCGAGCAGGACATACAAAATCAGCAAGCTGAATTCGAGAACATCTGTTAATGTGACTTCCATGAAAAACTCCGACGCGATCCTACCCCTGCTGAAATCTACGCAGCCATTTCAAATTCTGCCCGAAACCCTACAATTGAGTATTGTCGACAGATTCAATGAACATCGTTTTTCTAAAGACACCTTAGTTTATCGGCAGAACATTACCGATATGGATGGTGTTGATTTAATCCTCGAAGGTGAATATGAAACATTCTTTCTAGATGTTTCCGATAATAAACGATTGGTCGAGATACACCATAAACCGTATTGTTTTGGTGGAATATCGGTCTTATTAAACCGAACGAAAGCACTCAAGTCCGTCATTGCCAAAAAAGGTACGATCATTTATCGTTTACCCCGAAAAGACTTTATTGAGCTCTGTAATGCGAATGAAGAGTTTTTCCATTTTTTCACCAACTCCTTTGGAAAAAGAATGTTAGATGAGGAGTTTTCTCATTTTGTTAAGTCGCCAGCCTCCTTCGAGGAAAGCTATTTTGCTGCAGACCAACTTTATTCGCGTAAAATTGAACACATCACCTACAAAGATATCGTTTCCTGTACACCGGATACACCAATCTTTGAGGCTGCACAAACCATGGCGAAACACAAGGTAAGCTGCATATTTATCAAAAAAGGGGAGCATATTCTTGGCTATGCGACAGATATTACCTTAAGAGACAATGTCGTGGCCCAGCAGATTCCGGCAACACAATCTATTGCTCAGGTAATGGATAACCCTATTGTCAGTATTTCGGATCAGGCCTATCTTTACGAAGCTGTACTGATGATGTTCCGTACGAAATCAAGATATCTCCTTGTTGAGAAGGCAGGCCATTATATCGGCTTCCTTAGCCGAAATCGGTTATTGAGTGAACAAGGGCAGTCTCCTCTCGTATTTATTCAATCGGTTAAACTCGCAGAAACATTGGATGAATTGCGTGAAAAATGGAATAATGTTCCCGAGATTATTCACCAATTGCTCGGTAGAGGTGTAAATGCAGAGATTGCGAACCAAGTTATTACCACCGTTGCCGACAGTATTGCACTTAAAGTAATTGAAAAAGTGATCGGGGAAATGGGCGAACCGCCTGCAAAATTTGTGTTTATGGTAACGGGTAGCGAAGGAAGGAAAGAACAGACGCTAATGACCGACCAGGATAATGCAATTATTTACGAAGATAAAGCAAACGAACAACGTGAGCTTGTACGCGCGTATTTCCTCAATTTTGCCAGTCGCGTATCGGATCATCTCAATACAATTGGTTTTAGCTACTGTACCGGGGGATATATGGCCAGTAATCCCGAATGGACACATTCGCTGTCACATTGGAAGAAAAATTACAAAAAATGGATTGAAGAAAGTATCCCCGAGAATGCGATTAAATTTTCGACCTTCTTTGACTGTAGGCGATTATATGGTGACCAGGGTATTATTGATCAACTCAAAGAATTTCTCAATATTGAGCTACAAAAACCCAACGAGCGTTTTTTTACGTTCATTGCAAAGAATGCGTTGCAATATGAACCGCCGCTCACATTTTTCAAAGCGATAAAAACGCAAACAATAGGTTCTTCTGAAGTCTTCAATATCAAGAAAGCGATGACGCCCATTGTTGATTTAGTCCGGGTTTACGCGCTGAAAAACAGAATTTATGAAGAAAATACAGGTGGTAGGCTAAAACAGCTTCTTGAGTTGGGCATCTTCACACAAGAACAGTACGAGGAGTTAAATCAATCTTATTATTACCTGATGTCGATCCGCCTAAAAAATCAGGCTAACCAGATCCGTATCGCTAAACTGGCACCCAACAATTACGTACCTATAGATAGTTTGACAAATATTGAAAAGGCGACAATTAAAGAAATATTCAAAACAATCAATAATTTTCAACTCGGTATTAAGCTTAAATTCACCAGCAATTTATTTGGTTAAGTAACTTATTGCCATATAAAGGCAATAAGTTACGAAGATCTGTTCTAAAAGCTTCTATTTTTTTGGCAAAGACAAATCAAACTGCCAATGCTTCGCTAATCGCACCAACTCTTGTTTTGTTATTGGGATGACAGCGCCATGTTTAGGCGAAGTGAAATTAGTGGATTTCATTTTACCTGCATTAAAGTGTCCCAGATCAACAAAATTTTTAAAATCTGTTGTTTCACTGAAGCCAAAATTATGGGGCGATATCCCATAGATATCATACATCAAAACCCATTTATCTTCTCCTATTCTTTTCCACACATTCGGCGCTTCGCAGGCTTCTGGTTCAGGATCATAGAAGCGATCATCGTACTGATAAGGGCCATTTGGATAATCTGAAACAGCTTGCTTAATGCCCAGAATACCATCATGGGCGACATAAAAAAGATGGTATTTATTGCCCACTTTCGTAATATCGCCATCGATGTAATTTTTATTTGCTTTGGGGTATTGAAACAAAAGCTGTGGTTCTGATTCAAATGCTGTAAACTCCTTATTTAAATAGGCGTAATAGAGCTGATTCAGTCCATTGCCAAACCGCATCGTAAAATAGATCATCATCTTCCCAGTACGATCATCATAGATGAGTTCGGGAGCCCAGAAGGAGCCTACATTTTCCCAACCTTGAAAGGCTTTCTCCAAGTAGAGCTCCGTATGCTTCCAGTGAATTAAATCAGTCGATTTCATTAAGACAATACCCCGGTTGTTACCCCATCCAAATGCGACTCCGTCACGCTCCCATTCCGTACTTCTATAACCCTGCTTTTGTGCGTAGATATGTAAATCCGTCATGACCATATAAAAATAACCATCTTTTCCGCGCATGATATAGGGATCCCGAATACCTTTCTGCTGTGCAATGCTATCGCCAGCAATGATCGGTTTTCCTTTATTGATATCGGTGAAAGAATAGCCATCCTGACTGACAGCAACATACAGACCATGGCTTTCATCCTTAAAGTAAACCATCAGGTAAGCCGCCAGATCCGATTCCTTTACCTGTGCAAACACGTTATGTACAAATAGAATCAGGGTAGTAAAAAAGAGTCTACGGATATTCATCTTATTTAACGGACATTTTAATCAAGGTAAAGGAATAGGGTTCAAATGTTTCAACAATCGTCTTTCCCTTATAAGTTACCGTATTTTGTTTTGGACGGATGTTCAATGGTTCCTCGATACTGTTACTCAGGTTTAGGTTGGCGTTGGCCAACGTGATTTTCTCTGCTGTCGCAGCAGGCTTTTTCTTCGAATCTATGTCGAGGTTCACTTTCATCGGCTTACTGTTGTAATTGACGACTTTCACGATAAGCTGTTGCGCAGCTGCATCAAATACTGCAGAAGCATAGAGGCTATCTTTGCCAGCTACGAATTCACCATCCCGTTTGATCGGAACAATGCTTGTTCCTTTATTGGTAGCATATAATTTTTGTACTTGGTAGCTCGGTGTTCCATATACCTGCAAGTTATCCACCCAAATTAAGTCCGGTGACCACTGCCATCCATCGACATGGCCGAATAATGGCGCATAAGATGCCATCTCCACGACGTCGCCATTTCGTTCGAGGCCCGTCATGAAAGCGGCTTCCGAGAGGGCCGCCTCCCAGGTACTTTTCCCTGGACCGTTTGGTCGC
The DNA here is from genome assembly GCF_002472745.1 of Sphingobacterium sp. UBA7253. Lineage (NCBI taxonomy): Bacteria > Pseudomonadati > Bacteroidota > Sphingobacteriia > Sphingobacteriales > Sphingobacteriaceae > Sphingobacterium > Sphingobacterium sp. UBA7253. The sequence continues at coordinate 28,062 of NZ_DKSP01000246.1, forward strand.
GTCGTATGCGAAGCGTATTCTCCTGCGAAAATTTTCACCCCATTTCTAGCGTAATTATCATAGCGATTGGCGCTAGACAGAAACCAGGATGGTGGGCGGTAATAGTGTTCATCAATGATATTGATATTCATCGCCCGCAGTTGATCATTTAAGAAGTCAAAACGATCTCCTTCGGGATCAGTGCCCGAACTGGCAATAATTTTGATCTCTGGATGCTTTTCGTTTAATGCTTTCTTGAAGACGGTCAACCGTTCGATATATTGCGGGCCCCAATTTTCATTTCCAACCCCCAGCATTTTGAGGTGAAAAGGCTCAGGGTGCCCCATATCCGCCCGTAATTTCCCCCATTTTGTATCTGTTGCGCCATTGGCAAATTCAATCAGATCTAAAGCGTCTTGCACATAGGTATCAAGTTCGTCTAATGGTACAAGTTCTCCGGTATTAAATTGGCAGGCCATACCGCAATTGAGAATGGGAACTGGAGATGCTCCAATATCTTCTGCCAGTAAAAAGTATTCATAAAATCCTAAACCAAAGGTCTGAAAATAATCAGGTGTCAGCCGATGGCTGAATTCGGTATTCCACCGGTTGATAATCAATTCCCTTTCTGTTATTGGTCCAACAGTTTTCTTCCATTGAAACCGATTAGCCAAATCTTTCCCTTCAACAATACAGCCTCCAGGAAAACGGATAAAGCCGGGTTTCATATCGGCAAGCATCTGAACCATATCTTTACGTAAACCCTTCGGTCTTCCTTTCCAGGTGTCTACTGGAAATAACGAAAGCATATCTACGTCTAACGTACCCGCCCCTGTAAACCAAACATTTAATTTGGCTTTATCTGTCGTTTGGTTGACAGGAAATTTAACTGCTGCTTCAGACCATGATCCGACGGGTTCAAGTGGAAGTTCAGCTGCGCCAATAACCTTATTCTGTTGATCGAGCAGCTCAACATGGATTTTCATCCCCTTAGCTACACTTTGATATTGTACAGAGAACTCATATGCTGCCCCCGCTTTCACCCCCATTCCTCTAAAGCCTTCATTTTGTAGTCCTAATTTCAGATTAGCCGCATTGTTTATCCTTAAATAACGTTTGTTCCCTTTACGTTTGCTATCATTTAGCAGCAGGTAGGTTCCCTCAGAGCCATTTTCGAGCTTTTTCCAGCCCATCCAAGGCTGATCAAATTCAAATGATCTATTCTTTACCAATTCAGCATAGATTCCCCCGTCGGCACCAAGATTGATATCTTCAAAAAAGACACCCCACATATGTGGTGACATTTTGCCCGTAGGTTTATCCAACGCTATATTTAATGTTATCGGTGACTGTGCCATTGCTGAAGAGCTCAAGCTCGCTAACAGTAACAGTATTGATACTACTCTTTTCATCCCTATATGTATTTGTTCATCAATAATTTATTATTTCAGGTTTTTACACCAACTCTAACAGCATAAATAAGGTAGCACGACATGACAACCCTATCAAAATTGGCGGTTATATTAATTCCAATACAATAACTGAAAATGCCGGAATATCCACTTCAATGGTACCATTCACTACCTTTGCTTTATTGTACACAACAGGTTTAATTGTTGTGGGCTTCTTGAAGGAATTATAATCGCGTAGATTCTCCGCGGTAAGAATTCGGCCCGTTACTTTTCCAGCTTTCAACAAACCGAGATCCACCTTTACCTTATTATTCTTTTTCGGATCAATATTTACCAAGGAGATATGAGTACGGCCCTGCTTGTCTTGTGACGCTGAAACCGAAACGGCCGGAATTTTTTCCTGGTTAAATTCAAAATCCGTTGATTGAAGGGAAATAGGAATTAACTTAGCATCCTGATGTACCTTATACATTTCCATCACATGATAAGTCGGCGTCAAAATCATATTCTTTCCTTCTGTTAGAATAACCGCCTGCAATACATTCACAGCCTGCGCTAGATTGGCCATCTTCACCCGACGAGCATGATTGTTAAAGATATTGAGCGTCATTCCTGCAATCATGGCATCACGCATGGTATTTTGTTGGTAGAGAAAACCAGGGTTCGTACCGGGCTCTACAGCATACCAGCCCCCCCATTCGTCTACAATCAGATCCACAAGTCCTTTCGGATCGTATTTGTCCATAATGGCGATATTCTTCCCCACCAGCTCATTCATAAACCAAGCTGATTTCATGGTTCTAAAATATTCCTCTTCCGAATATTGGGTCGCAGAGCCCTTATTATCCCAGTTGATCACTGCATAGTGATGAAGTCCCATACCTTTCATCAAACCACTCGGAATTTTCTTCATGAGTGTCTCCGTCCAATTGTAATCTGCACTATTAGCTCCTGATGCTATCCGATACAAACCACTTCCATTGGTCCAATCCGACATAAAAGTGGCGTATTTGCGATAAATGTCGGTATAGTAATCGGCGGTCATATTTCCACCACAGCCCCAGGCTTCATTTCCTACGCCCCAGAATTTTACCTTCCAAGGTTCCTGCCGACCATTTTTTCGTCGCCAATCCGACATGGGGCTTTCTCCTTTAAAATTCACATACTGTACCCAGTCGGCAAGCTCCTGTACCTCACCGCTACCCACATTACCCGCCAGATAAGGTTCCGCTCCAAGCAATTCACACATGTTGAGAAAATCGTGTGTGCCAAAAGAATTATCCTCTGTCACGCCACCCCACCAGTTGTTTACGATAGCGGGACGCTGCGCTTTGGGCCCAACTCCATCCTTCCAATGATAGGTATCGGCAAAACATCCACCCGGCCAACGTAAATTGGGAATGTTCAAATTTTTAAGGGCTTCGATAACATCTTTCCGGACGCCATCGGCGTGGGGAATTGAGTCATTTTTCTCCCCGACATAAAATCCATCATAAATACAGCGTCCCAAGTGCTCGGCAAAATGTCCATAGATATGTCGACTTATAATCTGCTCCTGCTGCGGCGTTTCTAATCTTACACGACTCTGTCCATACAACAATCCAGTGGTCAGCGTAAAAACAACGCCTAATTTTAATCTTAGCTTCATCATATAGATTTTATTATTTCACACTGAATTGGTAGGTTGTTTTTGAACTATATTTTTCTCCAGGTTTTAATACCGTTGATGTAAAATTGGGGTGATTTGGTGCATCTGGAAAATGTTGTGTCTCCAAACAGAACGCAGAACGGAATGGATACACTTTTCCATCTTTCCCTTTAGGGTCCGAATCTTTCATAAAATTACCACTATAAAACTGTAAACCAGGTTCGGTTGTGTAGATGTCCATTTCAATACCTGTTTTCGCGGCATACACCTGTGCGACCTTCTGGAAACCATCCTTCTTGTTGAGTTCAAAATTATGGTCATAGCCTTTTCCGATCTTCAGTTGTGCATTTTGATCTTCAATACGAGCACCAATACGTGTAGGTTTTGTAAAATCGAATGCTGTGCCCGCTACAGGCAAACTTTTTCCAGTTGGAATCAAGGTATTGTCAACTTCGGTAATTGCCTTTGCATCAATTTGAAGTTCATGATCCAAAATAGAAGAATCTCCGGCCCCATTGAGGTTAAAATAAGCATGGTTGGTCAGATTTAAGACCGTCTCTTTATCTGTTGTCGCCTGATAGGCTATGGCTAAAGCACCGTTGTCCTCCAGGGTATAGGTAACCTCCATCTTGACCGTTCCCGGATAACCCGCTTCTTTATCAGGTGAGGTATAGGCTAATGTGATTGATGTCGAAGTGCTACTGGCGACATCCCACACTTTATTGTAAACGCCATTGGTACCGCCATGAAGTGAATTCTCGCCATCATTCTTTTCTAAAGAATAAACCTCACCATTCAGTTTAAATGATGCTTTGCCAATCCGATTCCCATAACGCCCTACAATTGCGCCGTAAAAATTATTATAGTTATCCTTGTATTCTTTGGCCGAATCATAGCCCAAAATCACATCAGTCAATTTACCGTCTTTATCTGGCACTTTTAAACTTACCAGGCGTGCGCCATAATTTGTCAATGTAATAGCGAGTTTGTCATTCTTGAGCTGGAGTAGTTTAACTTCTTTACCATCAATCTGGCTATCAAAAGCTTGGTTGAAGGTAGAGTCAGCCAAGGTCGCTGCTTGCTTACTTTGAGTTGATGAAGACTGGCAGCCATAAGCCAATGAAGCACAAGTCAACAAACCAATAATAATTTTCTTATTCATCTGCAATTAAGTTTTACCCCATCGGTCTGATGGAGGCTTCCTAATTTTAATTAGGAATGGTTCATAATTAGTTAATTATTCAAATGGCAACATTTCTACCAAAAACGCACATAGATAGCAGTCACCAACAATAAAGTCACAACAATTAATGCCAATACGGACGGTTCCACTTTAAACATCGATCGATCCAATACAAAAGCTTTTGGATTAACTTTTGGTCCAAATAAGCTGACAGCAATCATAGCGATCATCGTAAACACAAATGCTAGTCCCATACATATCTGAAATGGAATTTCATAAACACCCGCTTTGTTAAGATATGCCGTATAGATCCATGTTTCTGGTCCGAAAACTTTTGTTGCAAACTCGTTGAAAAATACCGACAATGCAAATCCCGTAACCAGGCCTGTAATGGCAGCTGCCCCCGTAGTCCTTTTCCAGAACATACCGAGCAAAAACATCGCAAAAACCCCCGGACTGATAAAGCCTGTATATTTTTGGATAAAAGTAAATCCTCCGGCGCCACCGATGCCCAGTGCATCATTCCAGGTAAATAAAACAGAAAGTAGAATAGAGATCACAATTGTTATCTTACCAACCCAGACCATTTTTGCTTCGCTCGCATCTTTATTGATGTATTTTTTAAAGATATCCAGTGTAAAGATCGTTGCGATACTATTTGCCTTTCCAGCCAATCCGGCCACAATAGCCGCCGTGAGCGCCGCCAGCGCGAGTCCTTTCATTCCATTTGGCAGATAGCCCAATATCGCCGAGTACGCATTATCGGCATGAAACACCCCTCCAGGAGCCATTTCGTGTTGTAATGCGCCATTTTTATAAAGCACATAAGCAGCTATTCCTGGAAGCATGACGATAATCGGCATAAACAACTTTAGAAATCCTGCAAAAAGAATCCCTGTGCGTGCCGTCTTTAAATCAGCTCCCAAAGCGCGTTGTGTGATGTATTGGTTACAACCCCAGTAATTTAGGTTGACAATCCAGATCCCGGCAAGGTACATCCCTATTCCAGGCAACATCAGATATTTATTAATATCTTCCTGACTGGCACCCGGCCCTGGTTTATCGACAAATAGGTTAAAATGCTCCGGCGAATCTTCCATCAGTTTATTGAATCCCGCTAAGGCGTCTTGTCCCAAACCAAAATGTTCACTGACCAAGGTCAATGCCACATAGGTCGTCGCTATACCACCAATAATTAATACAACAACCTGAATAACATCTGTAAAGCCAATAACACGCATTCCGCCCAAAGTGATGATAACGGCAAATACGGCTAGAGCAACTGTAATGATGTGGAAGCTGTCACCACCTCCGGCCATACTCGAAATGGCGATTGCCCCGAGATACAAAATGGAAGTCAGATTGACAAAAACGTACAAAAACAACCAGAAGATTGCCATAATGAGACTTGTTGTTTCATTGTATCGGTTGTTCAAAAACTGGGGCATCGTGAAAATCTTGTTTTTCAGATAGACCGGAATAAACCAAACCGCAACAATAATTAAGGCTACCGCAGCAATGAGCTCATAAGCGGCTACAGCAATACCGACCTCAAATCCATTACCGCTCATACCAATAAACTGCTCAGCAGAAATATTCGATGCGATCAACGAAGAACCTATGGCCCACCAAGTCAATGATCCCTCCGCCAGAAAGTAGTCCTTGCTACTGCTTAAACTATTCGTCTTTTTACGATAAATCCAGTAGCCATAACCGGCTACAATAAAGAAGTAAATTACGAAGATGATGTAATCTACCGTTGCAAATTTTTCCATATTTCCCAAATTGGTTATTATCTATAAGCCATTTATACCCGAAGAGCAGGTATAAATGGCTTAGGCTATTATTTACTCAGTAAATAATATAGTTCATTCCATTTCAATTGATCTTCGAGTTTCGCTACCGTAGTATCCTCGTCGATCAATACATATTCCAGTCCGGCAATACGTGCAAAATCTTCCAGGTATTCGGGTGTTAAGCTCAAGCTGTAGGCTGTATGGTGTGCCCCCCCTGCCACAATCCAGGCGCTACAGCCTGTTTTCATATCTGGCAGCGGTTTCCATAACACACGCGCAACAGGAAGCTTAGGTAACTCTTCTTCCACAGCAACACCTTGTACTTTATTCACGATCAAACGAAAACGCGTTCCCATATCGACCAAAGAGGCATTCAATGCATCTCCGCTTTGGCCATTGAAAACCAAACGGGCAGGATCCGCCTTGCCGCCAATTCCTAGCGGATGTACTTCTATACGTGGTTTTCCAGTTGCTAAAGCGGGGTCTACTTCTAACATGTGTGAGCCAAGTACCATGGGATTCTGCGGATCAAAATGGTAGGTGTAGTCCTCCATAAATGCGGTTGTTCCAGCTAATCCTGCACCCATTACTTTGCAAGCGCGCACCAAAGCCGGAGTTTTCCAATCCCCTTCGCCGGCAAAACCATACCCCTCAGCCATTAAACGTTGTACCGCCAAGCCCGGAAGTTGCACCATCCCATGCAGATCCTCAAAAGTATCCGTAAAACCTTTAAAGTTTCCTTGTTCCAAAAATTTCCGTAGGCCAATTTCTATTTTAGCAGCTTCGATGAGGTTAGTATGATATTCACCGCCAGCTTTCACATTTTCGGCAAGTTCATAAGTCGCTTCGTACTCCGCTAATAATGTCGCGATTTCCGCTTCCGTACTCGCATTGATAACCGCTACCAAATCACCAATCGCATAGGTGTTTACAGCGAAACCAAATTGCGCCTCTGCCTCTACTTTATCGCCATCTGTAACAGCCACATAACGCATGTTATCGCCAAATCGTGCAAATTTAGCACCTTGCCAGTCGTGCCATCCCGCGGCTGCACGCGCCCAAACATTAATCCGTTCCAGCACTTCCGCATCTTGCCAATGCCCGGTTACGACTTTACGACCTATTTTTAAGCGGCTAACGATATGTCCAAATTCGCGATCCCCATGCGCACTTTGGTTGAGATTCATAAAATCCATATCGATACTATTCCATGGGATATCCTGGTTATACTGTGTATGCAGATGCAACAATGGCTTTTGCAATGCTTTTAATCCTCGGATCCACATCTTTGCAGGTGAAAATGTATGCATCCAAGTAATAACCCCAATACAGTTTTTTTCATTGTTGGCGGCTGCCAATGTTGCATAAATCTCGTCCGTATTTTTTACGATCGGTTTATATTTTACCGCTACTGGAATCGCTGCTTGGGTATGTAAATAATTGGCTATTTCCTCAGCATGTAGGGCAACTTGCCGCAAGGTTTCTTCACCATATAGGTCTTGGCTTCCCACGACAAACCAGACCTCAAGCTCTTTTAAATTGATATTCATGTTAAATTGTAGTTTTTGCTATAGATTTTTTATTACTAAAAATTATTGACCATAATAGGCGTTGGCCCCATGCTTCCGTTCGTAATGCTTTTTGATCAGTGCAGGCTTTAATCGAGGCGCATTCGGATTGATTTGTTCTGTCAACCAAGCCATTTTAGCAACCTGTTCCAATACTGCACTGTTATAAACAGACTTTGTTCCAGTTTTACCCCAGGCAAACGGCGCGTGGTTACCAACCAGAATCATTTCCACATCTTTATAATCCAGCTTATTTTCGGCAAAGTGATTGATAATCTGAAACCCCGTTTCATGCTCGTAGTTTCCGGCGATCATCTCATCGTGCATTGGTGGAGCACAGGGAATATCGACGGTCAAATGATCGGCATGTGTCGTTCCGAAAATGGGAATATCCCGTTGCGCCTGTGCCCATGCTGTCGCATAGGTGGAGTGCGTGTGGGTGATCCCACCGATTTCCTTCCAATGTTTATAAAGTAGCGCATGAGTTTTCGTATCCGATGATGGCCGAAGATCCCCCTCAACCACCTGACCATCAAAGTCTACAATCACCATGTGTTCCGGTGAAAGCTCTTCATATGGAACCCCACTTGGTTTAATCGCAAACACTTCCTGACGACGATCGACAACGCTCACATTTCCAAATGTAAAAAGCACCAATCCCAGCTGGGGCAATTGCATATTGCAATGGTAGGCTTCTTCTTTAATTGAATTATACATGATTAAAATTTGAATGGTTAAACAGTAATGGCGAGCGATTCCTTTCCTTCGATGAAAGCTCCCAAAGCCTTGTAATGTTCGTAGCGTTCGGCGTAGATGGTTACCCATCTTTCCTCTGGTATATAGGTTCGTTCAAAACCTTGCCCCATTGCCTTCATGGCATCCTCGACCCGGTCATACAAACCAGCCGCTGTTGCGGCGAACATTGCGGCGCCAATGGCACAAGTCTGTTCACTTTTATGAATACGAATAGGCATATTCATCACATTGGCCATCATTTGCATAATAAAGGGGGATTTCTTTGCAACTCCACCTAAACCGATCAAGCCTTTTACCGGAATACCCTGCTCCACGAAACGGTCAACAATAGCCTTTGCGCCAAAACAAGTTGCTTCGACAATTGCTCTGAAGATCCGAGGGGCATCTGTTCCGAGGTGCAAACCTGTAATCGCTCCTTTCAAGGATTGATCCGCATCCGGAGTTCGACGACCATTGAGCCAGTCCAAAGCTAATTCAGATGTTGCCGTTACGGGAAGTAATGCAGCCTGCTCACTTAGACTGAACAAGAGTTTCTCCTCCAGGGTTGCCATCAACTGTTCACGCGTATGCGCTTCGATCTCTTCAATATCTTGTATCAAATTTTTCGTTGGCCACAGTAACACCTGTTTCAGCCAAGCGTAAGCATCTCCAAATGCCGATTGCCCAGCTTCCATACCGATCATTCCCGGTATAATCGAACCGTCTACCTGACCGCAGATTCCCCTGACCAACGTATGCTGAACCTCCTCCTTCGGGGCAACTAGCATATCGCAGGTCGATGTCCCCATTACCTTACTCAGATAATATGGCTCTATTTGTCCTCCTACTGCCCCCATATGACAGTCAAATGCACCTACTCCGACAACGACCGAGGTTGTAAGACCTAATCGTTGCGCCCATTCTTCCGAAAGCTGACCAGCAGATTGATCAGCAGTGTATGTTTCGGAAAACAAACGATCAACCAAACCATCCAGCAATGGATCAAGTGTTGAAAAGAAAGAATTTGGCGGTAGGCCATCAAATTCTTCGGCCCAAAGCGATTTATGCCCCGCTGAACAAACCCCACGCTTCATCGCAGACACCTGTTTTCCTCCCGTCAATAGAAATGGAATATAATCGCAATGCTCAACCCAGCTATATGTGGCGGCACGGACTTTTTCATCTGCTCTAAAAACATGAAGTAATTTGGCCCAGAACCATTCCGAAGAGTATACTCCGCCCACATACTTCAAATAATCCACCGAACTATTTTGATTGTGCAGGTTAATTTCTTTGGCCTCTCCAACAGCTGTATGATCTTTCCATAAAACAAACATGGCATTGGGGTTGTCTTTAAACTCGTCCAACAACGCCAATGGAACCCCGGCTGCGTTTACGGCAACTGGAGTAGATCCCGTTGTATCCACGGAAATTGCTTTTACAGCTGCGCCAATATTGTCGATTTCCGATTTGAGCAAACAATCTTTTATTGTTGCTTCCAAGCCTTCGATATAATCCAAGGGGTGCTGCCTAAACTGACTTAAAGCAGCATCACAATACTCCCCTCTTTTCCAACGCGGGTAGTAAAATACAGAAGAAGCTATCTCCTCGCCATTGTTAGCATCAACCAATACCGAACGGACCGAATCACTTCCATAGTCCACCCCAATGACATACGATTTATTCATTTTTGCTGAATTTGGTTTATAACTTATAATTGTCTCTAAAGCCTTATTTTTCAATCCCCCCCCTTTCTGAAGTTCGCCTTGAAAAAATAATTAGTGTCAAATAAACATTTATTTTTTTAAATATGAAAGAAAATTTTCATATTTAAAAAATAGAGCTAACTTCATAGCAGCAAATTATGGTTAACCCGAATTCCTGACATAGGCGTATAAAAGCCTTTTAAAGGGATGTATCAGACAATTATTATACTTATTTTTAGCTATTTACTTTTTTACATAGTTTTGCTCGTGGAATAAATGGGGTGATGTCAGATAAAAAAAGATAAAACGATAGACGATGGAATATTATAAAAAAGATTCAGGGATCCTTTTGGCAGTAGACTGTATCATATTTGGATTTAACGGCGAATCCCTTGAAGTACTTTTAATTAAACGTGATTTCGAACCCGAACGAAATAAATGGAGTCTGATGGGTGGTTTCGTTCAATCTGACGAAAGCCCGGAAGAGGCGGCGAGCCGGGTGCTCAAACAGTTAACAGGGCTTGAAAATGTATACATGGAGCAATGTAGTGTATTCGGTGAACCTAAGCGTGAACCTAGCGACCGGGTTGTCAGTATCTGTTATTTTGCGCTGATTGATACGCAGCAATATCAACATATCCTCAGTGACGATTACGAAGCCCAATGGTTTCCATTACAGGAGCACCCAACACTGATCTTCGATCATGATCAGATGATCGCTTCTGCACAGCACCGTCTACGCATGAAAGCAGCTTTGTATCCGATATTATTTGAACTGCTGCCTGAGAAATTCACGATTCCCCAGATTGCAGCACTCTATGAGGGTGTTTACAATATCGAATTGGATAAGCGCAATTTCAGCCGAAAACTGCTTTCCTCAGACCTTATCATCAAACTGGAGGAAAAGGATAAGGAAAACTCAAAAAAAGGAGCATACTATTTCAAACTAAATACGGCAATCTATAAGGAAAAGATCATGTCCTTTTTACGGTATTTGCCAAGTTGGTCTATCGAATCATGATAAAGTAACGGGAAATGACCAATGGGAATTGGAATATATTTCACTTAACATTTTCGTTTTTTCAATAATTCCTTATATTTATCAAAGGTATATCCTAGTTTTACAATTAGGATAAGCTAGATTAACGCATTTTATAAAATAAACAACATGAGCAAATTGAGATTAGCATTTATATTCTTTACGATTTTATTTATTTCATCACATACACTATTGAAGGCGCAAGCTCCTGCTGCGGCTCCCGCCACTACAGCAGCACAACAGGATAATGCCTTCAAGTACAGTCCGGATGGATTAAAAAAAGGAAGTTTGGCGAATCAATTTGACCACCTGAATTATATTTCGAAAAACAACTATGATTTCAAGATGGTGCGAAAAACCAACCTTGATATTGTGAAACGAAATGTAATTGATACCGTAGCAAAACTCCACAAGGAAATCAGCTCTTTAAAATCATCTTCAAGCAACTATACGTCCAATACCAAAACTTTACAAGATTCAATTCAGGTTTTAAAGGATCAGTTGGCACAGGAGAAGGAAAAAACAGAAAGTTTCTCTTTCTTGGGAATCAATACATCTAAAACTTTCTACAATACTGTTGTTTGGACGATCATTGCGGTATTGGCAGTAGCAGCATTTATCTTCTTATTTTCTTATCGGAAAGCGAAAGTGGACACGGTGGAATTCCAAAAAACGGCCGAGCAATCGCAAGAGGAATTCGCAACGTTTCGTAAAAAATCCATGGAAAAAGAACAATTGCTCAAGCGCCAGTTGCAGGACGAACTAAACAAAAAAATCTAGTCCTGCTTTTCATAAAATAGCAGATTTATTTCGATCGACCTGTAACGAATCCTAGAGGCACTCGGTTACAGGTCGATTTCATTTAATCAGGTTCCATTCCTAAACGAATAAAAGATTCAGCGAAGTAAAGCTGTAAACTTCAAAAATACATCGCCGGATAAAAGAGAAAAACTATATTTGCAGGTATAGAAATCGAAACATACAGAATTACAATCGATAACATTTTGACCTACATTAATAAAATTGTAATTTAATTGCAAATTCTATTTGTTTTTAAAAACGAATAACCTTATTTTTGCTGACCAAAAAAGAGGCCTTTTATGTCTCTTATATAAAATTGATTAATAAATATTTAGTCCCTATAATATGCCCAAGATTGGTAAAATAGCGCAGATTATCGGCCCAGTTGTTGACGTCAACTTCGCCGACAGTGAAAATCTACCTAAAATTTACGATGCATTGTACATTCAAAAAGAAAATGGACAACGTGTTGTATTAGAAGTTCAACAACACTTAGGTCAGGATCGTGTACGTACAATTGCCATGGACGCAACTGAAGGTTTAGTTCGCGGAATGGAAGTTGTCGATACTGGTGCTCCTATCAAAATGCCTGTTGGTGAAGAAATCAAAGGTCGTGTATTCAATGTAGTTGGTGATGCCATAGACGGGATCCAAAATTTGAATAAAGAGAATGGTCGTCCTATCCACAACGTACCTCCTAAATTCGAAGATTTGTCAACTGAATCCGAAGTACTTTTTACTGGTATCAAAGTTATTGACCTTTTAGAGCCATATGCTAAAGGTGGTAAAATTGGTTTATTCGGTGGTGCCGGTGTAGGTAAAACTGTATTAATCCAAGAATTAATCAACAATATCGCAAAAGGTCACGGTGGTCTTTCTGTATTCGCTGGTGTAGGTGAACGTACACGTGAAGGTAATGACTTATTGCGCGAGATGTTGGAGTCTGGTATCATCAAATATGGTGAGCACTTTATGGAAGGCATGGAAAAAGGCGAATGGCCTTTGGATACTGTTGACCACGAATTGATGAAAGATTCTAAATGTACTTTCGTATTCGGTCAAATGAACGAGCCTCCTGGTGCACGTGCGCGTGTTGCTTTATCAGGTTTGACAGTTGCGGAATACTTCCGTGACGGTGATGGCGAAGGTCAAGGCCGTGACGTATTATTCTTCATCGATAATATCTTCCGTTTTACACAAGCGGGTTCTGAAGTATCTGCCCTATTGGGTCGTATGCCTTCAGCCGTAGGTTACCAACCAACATTGGCAACGGAGATGGGTTTAATGCAAGAGCGTATCACTTCAACTAAAAACGGATCAATCACTTCGGTTCAAGCTGTATATGTACCTGCCGATGACTTAACTGACCCTGCTCCAGCGACAACTTTCGCTCACTTGGACGCAACTACAGTATTGTCTCGTAAAATCGCTGAGCTAGGTATCTACCCTGCTGTGGATCCTTTGGATTCTACATCACGTATCCTTTCTCCTGCCGTTTTAGGTAACGAACACTATAATACTGCACAACGTGTAAAAGAAATTCTTCAACGTTATAAAGAATTGCAAGATATCATCGCCATCTTAGGTATGGACGAATTATCTGAAGAAGATAAACAAACTGTACACCGCGCACGTCGTGTACAACGTTTCTTATCTCAACCTTTCCACGTTGCAGAACAATTTACAGGTTTAAAAGGTGTATTGGTAGACATCAAAGATACCATCAAAGGTTTCAATATGATCATTGACGGTGAAGTAGATGAGTACCCTGAAGCTGCCTTCAACTTAGTAGGTAACATCGATGATGCTATCGAAAAAGGTAAAAAATTATTAGCAGAAGCAGTTTAATCTAGATTATATCTAAGAATAATGAAATTAACAATTATCACTCCAGACAAATTAGCATTCGAAGGCGAAGTAACTTCTGTTACTGTACCGGGCACTGCGGGTTCTTTTCAAATTTTGAAAGACCACGCTGCCATTGTTTCTACTTTGGAAGATGGAAAAGTAATTATTCAACAAAGTAAAGGTGAACAAGAAGTGTTCATTAAAGGTGGTGTTGTGGAAGCAAAAGACAATGTCATTACCGTGCTTGCTGAAGGAATTATCGGAGATTAAATCAAATCGATTTTATAAAATCTAAAAAGCTTCCGATAGAAATATCGGAAGCTTTTTTTTTTAAGTTTTTTTGACATTTTCTTCATTTTAGGAAGAAAATTGGCCATTGTAACAAAAAATAATTTTTTACACCTGTAGACCAATTTTAAATATGGTATACGACTAACAAAATATAAAACCGAATAAAACGAATTATTAAAAAATAAAATTTCACAAAAACAGATTTAATGAAATTTTATTCTAAATACAAAATTAGCACTTTGCCTATTGCCAATTATTGTAATTCCTGCTACCTTGAGGAAATGAAAATCGAAAGTTTTTATAGAAGCTTGAGATAGCATGATTTACCACCAATATTACAACAAGGGGAACTATTATACTTAGGTAAATTTTGGGTTATGAAATATTACGATAAAAACACGTTGATCTATTTAGATGGAGCTTTTGTAAAAGCTTCCGAAGCTGCATTGGATCCCTTTGCACAGTCACTGCATTATGGGTATGCGGTGTTCGATGGTTTACGTGCGTATAATACCCACAATGGGCCACGTATCTTTAAAGCTGACATGCATTTCGATCGCTTAAAGAGATCGTGTGAAGCCGTTAATATTCCCTATCGTTGGAGCAACCGAGAGCTGATCGACATCTGTTATGAGCTCTTGGCCAACAACAACCTAAGAGAAGCTTATATACGTCCATTGGTATTGACCGGTTCAAATATGCACCTAACCTCATCAACCGAAGCAACCATCATGATGGCAGCATGGGAATGGGGGCCATATCTTGGTCAAAACCTATTAAAGGTATGTATCTCTGATATCAAAAGACCTAATCCAAAGTCGTTTAAAATTGACTCGAAGATCTCTGGGCAATATGTAAACTCCATCCTTGCGACAACAGAAGCCATCAGGAAGGGTTACGACGAAGCTTTGATGCTCGACCATGAAGGCTACGTTGCCCAAGCATCCAGTGAAAATATTTTCATCGAAAAGAATTTCAAAATCTATACGCCGCCAGCGAAGAATATCTTTCCGGGCATTACACGCCAGACGGTAAAAAACATTTGTAAAAAATTAAACTTCGAAGTCATTGAAAAGCAATTGACGGTAGAGGATATTTACACTGCTGACAGCGCTTTCTTATGTGGAACTGCGGCAGAAATTATCGGAATCAAACAAGTCGATGATGTCATCTACAAAGAAGCCTGGGAACACAGCATAGGTGCATCAATCCAAAGAAGATATAAAAATTTAGTATTAGAGAACGAAAATTATGAAGTCATCATCTAACGGCGAAAACACAATGAACAAATACAGCCGTACATTTACACAAGACGAAACGCAACCTGCTGCAAAAGCAATGCTTTATGGTATCGGTCTTACAGATGCCGACATGGACAAAGCACAGGTCGGTATTGCCAGCATGGGATATGATGGTAATACGTGTAATATGCACTTAAATGATTTGGCACAAATCGTCAAGAAGGGCGTTTGGAACAATGATTTAGTGGGTTTGACCTTTGGAACTATTGGCGTGAGTGACGGTATGAGCAATGGTACCGATGGAATGCGTTATTCGTTGGTAAGCCGTGATGTAATCGCTGATAGTATCGAAACGATCTGTGGCGGACAATATTATGATGGCTTGATCTCTATTCCTGGCTGTGACAAAAACATGCCTGGTGCTATTATGGCCATGGCCCGTTTGGATCGTCCTTCTCTAATGGTATATGGTGGTACCATCGCTCCAGGACACTATAAAGGTGAAGAATTAAACATTGTGTCTGCATTTGAAGCATTGGGACAACGCATCTGCGGAAATCTTTCCGATGAAGACTATGAAGGCATTATCAAACATACCTGCCCTGGTGCTGGTGCTTGTGGCGGAATGTATACCGCAAATACCATGGCTTCGGCAATTGAAGCCTTGGGAATGAGTTTACCCTACTCATCTTCCAATCCGGCGATCTCGGAAGAAAAGAAAAATGAATGTTTAGAAGCAGGTCGACATATCCGCACGCTGCTTGAGAAAGATATCAAACCCTCTGATATCATGACACGTAAAGCATTTGAGAACGCGCTACGTACCATTGTTATCTTGGGCGGTAGTACCAATGCTGTACTTCACTTTATTGCAATAGGCAAAGCCGTAGGCGTAGACATCACGCAAGACGACTTCCAACGCATGAGTGATGAAACCCCGGTATTAGCTGACTTTAAACCGTCGGGTAAATACTTGATGCAAGATCTTCAGCAATTTGGCGGAACACCTGCTGTCATGAAATATCTTTTAAATGAAGGTTTATTACATGGTGACTGTATCACGGTAACAGGAAAAACGGTCGCTGAGAACTTGGCGGATGTTAAATCAATCATGGAATATGATCAACCGATTATCAAACCCTTGAGCGATCCAATCAAAGCTACAGGACACTTACAAATTCTTTACGGGAACTTAGCAGAGAAAGGTTCTGTTGCTAAGATCTCCGGCAAAGAAGGTGAAAAATTCACTGGTCCTGCACGCGTATTCGATGGAGAGCATGATTTAGTAGCGGGCATCGCATCTGGTAGAATCAAACCAGGAGATGTAGTGGTGATCAAAAATGAAGGTCCTGTTGGAGCACCAGGCATGCCTGAAATGCTTAAACCAACCTCCTTGATTATTGGTGCTGGCCTTGGTAAATCTGTTGCTTTAATCACCGATGGCCGTTTCTCGGGTGGTACACATGGTTTTGTCGTCGGACATATCACACCAGAATCTTACAAAGGCGGATTGATCGGTCTTGTAAATGATGATGACATTATCGAGATCGATGCGGTAAATAACAGCATCAATGTGCTGCTTTCCGATGAAGAGATTGCGCAACGCCGTGCCGCTTGGGTACAACCAGCGTTAAAAGTTAGCAAAGGAGTTTTATACAAATACGCTAAAACTGTTGCCGATGCATCAGAAGGCTGTGTAACGGATCAGTAGAAAATAAAAAACAGAGACATTAAGCAAATACAGACCTAAACAATCGACGCTTAATGTCTCAGATCTAATATCTAAATACTAAAAGACTGAATAATCAACAATAAAAAAATCAACGTAATGAGTACACTGGAAATAACAGAAAATAAGGCCGCTACAGCGCAGCAAACTCCGACACAAATTTCGGGATCGAAAGCTGTATTGGAGGCCTTATTGAGCGAAGGAGTTGATACCGTATTTGGTTATCCTGGAGGCGCAATTATGCCGATCTATGATGCCCTTTATGATTATACGGATCGTCTGAAGCATATTTTAGTGCGCCATGAACAAGGTGGAATCCACGCGGCGCAAGGTTATGCAAGAACTTCAGG
>NZ_DKSP01000246.1:45435-45777 GCF_002472745.1 Sphingobacterium sp. UBA7253
AGGTTATGCAAGAACTTCAGGTCGTACAGGCGTCGTCTTTGCGACAAGTGGCCCTGGAGCAACAAACCTAGTTACTGGACTGGCTGATGCCATGATCGATAGTAACCCTATCGTCTGTGTCACAGGCCAGGTCTTTGCTTCACTTTTGGGAACGGATGCTTTTCAGGAAACAGATGTCATCAATATCACGGCACCTGTCACCAAATGGAACTACCAAGTCACCGACGCAACTGAAATTCCAGCCGCACTCGCAAAAGCATTTTATATTGCAAGCACAGGTCGTCCAGGACCGGTATTGATCGATATTACCAAAAATGCACAGCTACAATTGTTTGATTATTT
>NZ_DKSP01000246.1:45874-51735 GCF_002472745.1 Sphingobacterium sp. UBA7253
TTATTTCGGTTACGAAAAATGCAGCCACGTACGCAGTTACAGACCTGCACCGCAAGTTCGTAAAGAATATGTTGAACAAGCTGCAGCGTTAATCAACGATGCAAAAAAACCATTTGTTCTTTTTGGACAAGGCATCATTCTTGGAAAAGCAGAGGAAGAATTCAAAGCTTTTATCGAGAAAACTGGCATTCCTTCGGCATCGACTGTCATGGGGTTAAGTGCACTTCCAACGGATCATAAACTTCACGTCGGGATGCTGGGTATGCATGGCAACTATGCGCCAAATGTCATGACCAATGAATGTGATGTTTTAATAGCCATCGGCATGCGTTTCGATGACCGTGTGACAGGTCGTTTGGACAAATATGCCAAACAGGCAAAAGTAATCCATTTGGATATAGATCCCGCAGAGATTGACAAAAACGTACAAACAACCGTACCTGTATGGGGCGATTGTAAGGAATCACTTCCCATGCTGACGGAATTAGTAAATGCCGCAGATCACTCCGCTTGGTTGGAACAATTCCGTGAACTTGAAAAAGAAGAAATCAAGGAAGTCATCCAAAACGAACTTCACCCACAAACCGATATTATGACCATGGGTGAGGTCATCCATGTGTTGAATGAATTGACAGGCGGTGATGCGATCATTACAACGGACGTCGGTCAACATCAAATGGTCACTTGTCGCTATGCTAAGTTCAACAACAGCAAATCGAATGTAACCTCCGGGGGTTTAGGAACGATGGGCTTTGGTCTTCCGGCAGCAATCGGTGCCTGGTATGGCGCGCCAGAGAAAACTGTCGTAGCAATCATCGGTGATGGTGGTATACAAATGACGATCCAGGAGCTGGGAACAATTATGCAATTTGGTGCAAAAGTCAAAATCATGATCCTCAACAATGAGTTCTTGGGCATGGTACGCCAGTGGCAGCAATTGTTTCATGACAAACGTTATTCATTCGTGAATATCACGAGTCCTGACTTTGTTGCTGTTGCGAAAGGCTATTACATCGACGGTCAGAAGATTTCGGAACGTAAAGACTTACGTAATGCACTGAAAACCATGATTGATCACGACGGAGCATATCTATTGGAAGTGATGGTAGGTAAGGAAAACAATGTATTTCCAATGGTTGCACAAGGAACATCGGTATCTGAGATACGTTTAAAGTAGAATTTGACATGGAAAAACAAGAATATACCATCACCCTATATACAGAGAATTCAATCGGTCTTATCGGTCGAATCTCAACCATTTTTTCAAGAAGAAAAATTAATATTGAAAGCTTGAATACTTCCCCTTCTGAAGTAGAAGGGATACATCGTTTTACCATCGTCATCACGGAGGCTGAAGATGTTCTGCGTAAGCTTTGTCGTCAACTGGAAAAACAGATTGATATCCTCAAGGCCTATTACAATACCAATGATGAAGTGATCTGGCAAGAACAGGCGCTCTATAAAGTGCCTGCGGATGTTGTGAATGAAAAGGTATATGTAGAACGTTTATTGCGTCAATATGGTGCCAATGTTGTTGTGATCCGCAACGACTATATCGTCTTTGAAACTGCAGGTCACCGTGAGGAGATCGATAAGTTGACAGAAGAATTGACCAAATATGGTTTGATCGAATTTGTCCGTGGCGCACGTATCGCCATCATTAAAGATAGCGCAGGTTTCCACTCCAAATTGGTTCAGTTTGAAGCCAAGGAACCATCGATAGAAATTGTAGAGAACGAGTATCTCGACAAAAGAGATGATGTATTTACAATGTAAGCTTTAAAAGTATTATGCAAGAGACATTTAAATTTATCTTAAAGTCACGTCAAAAATTCATTGAATTACTTGACGGTCTTTCCATTGAACAGCTTAACAAAATTCCCACGGGATTTAACAATAATATCATCTGGAATTTTGCCCACATTGTCGTCAGTACACAGACCTTAGTCTATGTCCGTACAGGTATTAAAGCCGACACGACCTGGGTAAAATATAATGAAGATTATAAAAAAGACACCAAGCCAACCCGCTTTGTTGAACAAGCAGAGGTTGATGAATTGAAAGAAATCGCAATCCGCAGTATTGAGCAAATTGCTGCTGACTATGAACACGGTGTTTTCGGAGAAATCACCTCCTTTTCAACAGCAACCTATGGCTATCCAATGGATACCATCGAAGAAGTTATTGCCCTGACATCAGGTCACGATAACGTTCATTTCGGTTACGCCATGGCGCAACGCAGATTAGTACAATAATTAAAATAAATAATCAACAACCCATAACAGAAAGAAAGTAAAACAATGGCAAATTATTTCAACACCTTACCGCTTAGAGAGCAGTTAGAACAATTAAGTCACGCTGAATTCATGGACAACACTGAATTCACAGATGGTGTAAATGCTTTAAAAGGTAAAAAAATCGTAATCGTAGGATGTGGTGCGCAAGGCTTGAACCAAGGTTTAAACCTAAGAGATAGCGGACTGGACGTTTCTTATGCTTTGCGTAAAGAAGCTATTGAACAAAAAAGAGATTCTTGGAAAAACGCTACGGACAACAACTTTAACGTAGGCACTTACGAAGAATTGATCCCATCTGCGGATTTAGTTATCAACTTGACTCCAGATAAACAACATACTTCAGTAATCAACGCTGTCATGCCGTTAATGAAAGAAGGTGCTACATTATCGTACTCACACGGTTTCAACATCGTTGAAGAAGGTATGCAAATCCGTAAAGATATCACTGTCATCATGGTTGCTCCAAAATGTCCAGGTTCTGAGGTTCGCGCAGAGTACCTTCGTGGTTTTGGTGTTCCTACCTTAATCGCTGTTCACCCAGAGAATGATCCGCAAGGAAAAGGCTGGGCTGAAGCAAAAGCATACTGCGTAGGAACAGGTGGACATAAAGCCGGTGTATTGAAATCTTCATTCGTAGCCGAGGTAAAATCAGATTTAATGGGTGAGCAAACGATTCTTTGTGGATTGTTGCAAACAGGTTCGATCTTATCTTTCGACAAAATGATCGAGAAAGGTATCGAAGCTGGTTACGCATCCAAATTGGTACAATACGGTGTAGAAGTTATCACTGAAGCCTTGAAACATGGTGGCGTAAGCGGTATGATGGACCGTTTGAGCAATCCTGCAAAAGTAAAAGCCTTTGAGATCTCTGAAGAATTGAAAGATATCATGCGTCCTTTATTCCAAAAACACCAAGATGATATCATGTCAGGTCACTTTAGCAAGACCATGATGGAAGACTGGGCAAATGGTGATGCGAATTTATTGAAATGGAGAGCCGAAACAGGTGAAACTGCATTCGAAAAGACACCTGCTGGTGATGTTAAAATCAACGAACAAGAATACTTTGACAACTATACACTGATGGTTGCTTTCATCCGTGCAGGTGTTGAATTGGCATTCGAAACAATGGTTGAAGCAGGTATCAAACCAGAATCAGCATATTATGAATCATTGCACGAAACACCATTGATCGCTAACACAATCGCTCGCAAGAAATTGTTCGAAATGAACCGTGTTATCTCTGATACAGCAGAATACGGTTGTTACCTATTCGACCAAGCTTGTAAACCTTTGTTGGCCGACTTCATGAAAACTGTTGATACTGATCTCGTAGGTAAAAACTTCAATGAAGGTAGAGATGCTGCAGTTGATAACGCACAATTAGTTGTCATCAATGAAATTCTACGCGATCACCCTGTAGAAATCGTCGGTCGCAAATTGCGCAAAGCGATGACTGCAATGAAAGCCATCAAAACTGTTTAAAAGTCCATACGAAATTATACATGCTCCAAAAATCATGAATATTTCGTAATTTAGTATATCGAAATCAAGGTGATATTGAGACATTTGCAATATCACCTTGGTTCATATAAAAATAACATAAGAGAGATTAAAAAATGTCAAAAACATTAGTAGAAAAGATTTGGGATGCGCACGTCGTCAAGCGTGAAGAAGGGTTTCCGGATATTATATATATCGACACCCACTTGATTCATGAAGTTACTTCACCTCAAGCTTTCGATGGCTTGCGTAAAAGAGGAATCCCAGTTTTTCGTCCAAAGCAAACGGTAGCTACTGCCGACCACAACGTACCGACACTCAATCAACATTTACCGATCAAAGAAGAGCTATCCCGTTATCAAGTTGATATGCTCACCAAAAATTGTGCTGAATTTGGTATTGAATTATATGGTTTAGGACATCCATACCAAGGGATTGTACACGTTATTGGTCCGGAGCTGGGTATCACCCTACCAGGTAAAACGATGGTCTGTGGCGATAGTCATACCTCAACACATGGTGCTTTTGGAGCTATTGCTTTTGGTATTGGAACCTCTCAGGTTGAACAGGTCTTCGCAACACAATGTTTGTTGCAGTCGAAGCCAAAAACAATGAAAATTGAAGTCAACGGTACCCTTCAAAAAGGTGTTGGAGCAAAAGATATCATCCTATATATCATCTCTAAAATCTCTGCTGCGGGCGGTACAGGTTACTTTATTGAATATGCTGGTTCAGCAATCCGTTCTTTAAGCATGGAAGCACGTATGACCATTTGTAATATGAGTATAGAAATGGGTGCACGTGGAGGCTTAATTGCTCCAGATCAGATCACTTTCGACTACGTAGAAGGCCGTGAATTCGCACCGAAAGGTGAAGAATGGGATAAAGCCCTAGCGTACTGGAAAACATTGTATTCTGACGAAGATGCCATCTTTGATAAAGTGTTGACTTTTGATGCTGCAGACATTGCGCCAATGATTACTTATGGTACCAATCCAGGCATGGGTATGGGTATTGCGGAGCATATTCCAGCAACTAGCGCACAAGCGGAATCAGAAAGACCATCGTACCAAAAAGCATTGGATTACATGGGCTTCAAAGATGACTCAACAGTCTTAGGCAACCGTGTTGATTATGTGTTCATCGGAAGTTGTACCAATTCCCGTATTGAAGATTTACGTGAAGTAGCTTCATTCGTTAAAGGCAAGCAAAAAGCACAAGACGTTGAAGTATGGATTGTACCGGGCTCAAAACAAGTAGAAAAACAAGCTAAAGAAGAAGGCTTGGATAAAATATTTGAAGCGGCAGGATTCCAGTTACGTGAACCAGGATGCTCGGCATGTTTAGGTATGAACGAAGATAAAATCCCTGCTGGTAAATATTGTGTTTCGACTTCAAATAGAAATTTCGAAGGGCGTCAGGGGCCGAATGCCCGCACCATGCTGGTATCTCCTTTGACAGCAGCAGCTGCGGCAGTAACAGGTAAAGTAACAGATGTAAGAGAGTTGATCTAAGCAGAAAAAAATGAAAAAATTTGAAACTTTAACGTCACAGGTAGTCCCTCTACCTATCGAAAATATTGATACCGATCAAATTATACCCGCACGCTTTCTAAAAGCAACTACGCGCGAAGGTTTTGGTGATAATTTATTCCGCGACTGGCGTTTTGATACAGACAATCAGCCCAAAACTGACTTTGTATTGAACAACCCAACCTATACAGGAAAAATATTGGTTGCCGGTAAAAACTTTGGTTGTGGTTCAAGCCGCGAGCATGCTGCATGGGCTATTCAAGACTATGGTTTTGACGTGGTCATCAGCTCATTCTTTGCCGATATATTCAAAGGAAATGCCCTTAACAATGGTGTATTACCGATTCAGGTACCCGAAGAGTTTTTGGCAAAAATTTTCGAATTGGTGCACCAAAATCCGACAACAGCGATTATCGTTGATCTTGAAAAACAAACAGTCATGTTGACAGAGACAGGTGATCAATTTGAGTTTGAAATCAATCCATACAAAAAATCATGTTTGATCAATGGATATGATGACATTGATTTT
>NZ_DKSP01000246.1:51857-52198 GCF_002472745.1 Sphingobacterium sp. UBA7253
GGATATGATGACATTGATTTTATCCTTAACCAGAAAGATTCAATCGAAGCATTTGAAGCAAACAGACAATGGTAGATCCTGTCGTCCATATTGCCAATTTAACCATTCAGTACGGTAAAGATACCGTACTGCACGACTTAAATTGGCAAATTTTTCCTGGCGAGCAATGGATCTTAGGCGGTCCGAGCGGTACAGGAAAAACCACACTTGCAAAAGCGATTGCCGGGCAATTGAAGTATGAAGGCGAGATCACATTCCACCTTGATCCAACGAGCCCACTGCCGGCAAAAATTCATTACGTTTCCAATTGGTTTCAATTTACCAATCTTGAAGGCGATCGC
>NZ_DKSP01000171.1:0-5104 GCF_002472745.1 Sphingobacterium sp. UBA7253
AGTATTTAATGCTTTAACCTTTACTCTTCAGATGAAATATAGTGATTTCTGGTAGTATCCCAACTCGGCTTGGATAATCCAGATAACCGAATCCAACATTTACGTACAGTGCCTGATGCTTTTCACGGTACAGGCCGGCCCATTCACGGTAAGCATATTTCACTGGACTCCACTGATAATTCGGGTTGTTATAACCGAATTGTCCCCCATGTGTGTGTCCACTGAAAGTGACGTCGATTGTGGGATATTTGGATATGATCTCCGCGCGCCAATGGGAGGGATCGTGTGAAAGCATAAAGTTGATGGGCGAAGATTTATCTACTTTAGACATGGCCAGATCGATATTCCCATAATTTTTGGGATTATTTGCTCCCCAATTTTCGACGCCTATAATGGTAATCTTTTCGTTATTCAGTATCAGTTCTTTCGATTCATTGAGAAGTAGTTGCCAGCCTAGTTGTTGATGAATGGATTTGAGATTTGAAAGATTTTGTTCCTTGGTCAAGTTCATTTGATCAAAGAAATGATATCTGTTAAAATGATACTCTCCATAATCGTGGTTTCCAAGTATAGAGAATGTGCCTAATGGAGCCTTCACTTTATCAAATATGGATAAATAGTCCTCCATTTCGGCAGCAAAATCATTGACTAGATCCCCTGTAAAAAAGATGATGTCAGGCTTCTGTGCTAACAAGAGGTCGATCCCTTTTTTTACAGCAGTTGAATTAAATAGACTACCTGCATGTATATCGGAAATTTGCGCTATAGTAATTCCTTCAAATGATTTCGGTAAATTAGGTAAGATTAAATCGAGGTGGTTAACCTGGTACTTATATAAATTGAAGGCAAATCCACGTGTAAGTGCAACGATGGGAACACTGGCTAGCAGAAGGCCGCTTTTGACTATAAAATCTGATCTTTTTATAGGCGGTAAATTTCCAGCCTGGTTCGGCGAAGATTTAGTTTTTTTAAAACCTTTTTTGATTATTTTGAAAGTATATACAATGGTATCAATACCGATAAAGAAAAGACAGATTATCTTACCCAATAGCAACGAAAGCGGAAAAAATACGAAACAGGCAGATTCAAAACTAGTCCATTTAAAAAATAAATTAAGAAATATGCACAGATAGGAAAGTATACTGACAGACCACCAGACTATGTTTAGTAGCTTTGGATTGGATTTCCAAATTGACAATGTCCGAATTCTTAAGAAGATTAAAAGATCTAAAAAAATGAATAGCATTAAAATTTTTAGATAAGCATAGAACTGTTGGAGCATATTCGAAGTCTAACTAATTTGGATCAGGCATATTTGGAATGAATAATTGGATTACAAAACCTAAAATAGGTGTTTTTTTTCGTAATCATAATTTCAGTGTTAAATTATTTTCATAGATAAAGACTATTACGCTTTGGAGCCTATAACCTCCTATTGCTTTGTGGCATATTATTGACGAATGTGATGTCACAGATGTAGGGTAGAAGTTTTAAATTTGTCCCCTATTTGCAACGGATTGTACGCTATTAAAGAAATTTTAAATAACATGGGAAAACGAAAAGAAAATTCGACAAATAGGATTAATGAACAATATATTATTGAATGTGATTTAGCATATGCTGTATGCAAGATCGGCGGCCGATGGAAGCTGCTGATACTTGCTAAATTGCAGCATGGAAAGTTGCGGTTTGGTGAAATTAAACAATTGATTACAGGGATTACAGATCGCATGCTCACCTTGCAGCTCAAAGAATTGGAAAAGCAAGGACTGGTTAAAAGGATTGCTTATGCAGAAGTGCCCCCCCGAGTGGAATATCAATTGACTGAGATTGCGGCAGAACTTATCCCTATTTGGTGTCAGTTGGAAAAATGGGGCGCCAAGCATAAAATGATAACATAACGGCAACGTTGTTTTCTGTAATTTTTTATCAATACCTAAATCAAAAAAGATGATTATGGGCGCAATGGAAATTCACACTATGATTGTTTCTTAAAGATTTTTATTTCAGAAAATCGACCTTGTTTTAGATCCCAGGTATATTCGAAGGCAATGGAATAGCCTAAAGATCTAATTTTCCACACTTGGTCTTTTTCATGGCCAACTATATAGTGTAAGAACCCTGACATTGCATTTTTTCCAATTTCTTCAATATCTTGATTAAAGGGGATAATGCTATTTGAAAATGAAAATAGCCGCTGTGCAGCTTCATCGGGTTGTAGCATATTGTTTTTTAAAGTTTGTGTCAATTGTATATTTTCATCGGAAGATAAATGTAATTCCTGCCAGCTCGCATCCAAACCGTTTCCTTTTTCTATATCCTTGAGTATTTCATTTTGAACCTTTATAAAACGGGGCTGATTTTTTAGGTAAAACGCCGATAATCGCTTATCAATAGTATCTTGCCATTCTTGAGGACTGACTTGCTGTATATCTGTTGATGAATAGCTGTTCCAGCGTATTTCATCCATTTCTTGATAAAGTTTCTCTAATTCATTGGTTGGCTTCTGAATTACGAACGGGAACTGAAGTCGTAAATATTCCGCTTTATTGGGCAGCGTATATTCCGAATGATCGATAACCATAGTTTGTAGATCCAGGTTAAACCTAAGCATATAAAGCCTATTTACTAGCCAAATTTGCCAAATATCCTCTTTTAACTGTTTAGCGAATGCTTGATTTCCAAAGGTATAAGCTATTGTGGCTTCGTTTGTTCCTGTATTCGATTGCTGATAAATCACAGGTTGAATAATTCCACTGATAAGTCGGCCTATTTCAATAGGCCGATAACATTGCAGCAAGGTTACTGTCGTGAATTGTGGGGTTCCCAACATTTTCGATAGCTCCGCAGGAGGCTCGCTATCAAAAATAAATGCATTAAGTACTGATGGCGGAGCCTGTATTTTTTTTAAATATTTTTTGCACAATCGTGTTAAGTCAGCATGCTCTTTGTGAGCATACGCAACGATTGGTTTAAATAATGCATTTTGTTGTTCTTTCGTTAAGGTTGAATCTGTTATTTTGCCTCCTAATTCAGTGATAAATTTCAAAAATTCCTTTTGCGTCCTTTCCTTTTGATTCCTCAGTTCGCGATCAAAAATCTGGCCCGTACAAGTGAGCGCCATCAATAATAAAAGAACTGTTGACAGCGCTATTTTCGAATATATCATGTGCTGATGGATTTTATCTTAATGTTAGCGTACAAAGATCGTCTTTTTACTTAACATGCATATCATATAAAATGTTTATGCTTTTTCTATCATTTTACGCTTCCCTTTTTAGATCCATTGCAATATATTGTTCATAATCAATTAAAGATCTTACTGGAGTTGCTAACCCTTGTAGAAGCTCCAGATACGTTTTTGCCACATTTGCCCAAACTGTTTGTTCACCATAACTACGCGCTTTGAAACGATGCCAGGCTAGTAATCGATGTGATTGGTACAGCATTTTAATATTAGCACGCATTGCGGCGATATCGTTGAATGGACTCAGGATACCACGTTCGTCTTTCAATAAATCTTTTGCATGCCAGTATGGTGTCGAAATAACAGCTGCACCTGCACCCACAGCAAAGGATAAGGTACCACTGCTGATTTGCTGTTCGTGTGGATAAGGAGACAGATAAATATCACAGGCTGTTAAATACTCCTTAAGCTCCTCGTCCGTTAAGAATTTATCGATAAAAACAACCTTGTCCTGTAAACCAAGCTGATCGACTAAATTTTGGAGTTCAAAACGGTAAGATTCCCCTTCATGGGCCAGAACATTTGGATGTGTTTTTCCGATGATCAGGTATTTGAATCCTGGGAGCTCAACTTCCGACAAGGATTGAATGGCATATTCCAATCCTTTACTTCTTCCGATGAGACCAAAAGTCATCATTACAAAATTGTGTTGAAGGTTTAATCTGTATTTGGCAAGCCCCTGATTGTAATCAAAATGTGGTACGCCATGTGGTATCACTTTAATCTTATCTGTAAGGGTGGAGTCGAATTGCTCCTCTAATAATTCGATACCTTTGGGCGATAAACTAACAACTGCCTGAGATTTCTTCAACAATAGCTCGGTGATTTCCTTCTGCTGCAATGATGGGGTTTGAAGAATGGTATGAAACACGGTTAGCAGGGGTATCTTTAGATTATTGGCAATTTGTGTTATGAAAATGCCATCGGCTCCTCCAAATATTCCAAATTCATGTTGAATAATGCAATAATCATATTCCTCATTAATAATACGAGTTGCCTGATGATAACTATCGAGTCGATCCCTGTATATGACAAATCGAGTCGATGGGTCAAAATCTTCCGAACCGAGTTTAGATACAGCGACAATATCGATTTGAACATTCGGATCGAGCTCCATTCCCTGTTTGAGATCTTTGGTAAATGTTGCTAGCCCACATTCTTGTGGGGGACAAGTGCTTATGATTGCTATTTTTTTCATATGACTTAATCCTCCTTTACATCATTTTGTACGTCTTCAACTGGAAGATCTAGAATCGCCATTAACAATAAATAGTAGCCCTTCTCTAGACCCATTTTTTCCGCTTTTTTATCGATATTTTCCATATTCAGTACCTTGTTTGAGTTTAAATTCTTTTACTATTGTTGGATCAAAAGTTATACCCAAAGTAGGTTGAAAAGCTTTAACCGTAGTTTTTGAAAGGAAATAACGTAGCTTAAGTGAGATAGTTCCAAAAAAAACAGGTCGATTACGTATTTATAGCGCTAAAGAACCTGATTTATTTTTCGACCTTCTCTTTTTTGCTTCGAGGGACAGGTGGTTTTACGTCAACTGCAGTGGCGGAACTTTTACTTTGAACATCCTTTAGCTTAAGAGACTTACTTTCGATATCGTTGTGGTCTGTATCCGCTTGTTTGGTAACTGGCTTTTTTGTTGTATCAGCATTTCTATTTGCTGTACTTTTGGCGGGTACTGTGATTTTTTCTGCAGTATCATTTAGCGTAGGATCAACGGCCGGCTGATCAAGATCTTTCTTGGGGGAAGCCTTAGTCTTACTATCGGTCTTTTTAAGTTCTCGATGGTTTAATTTCTTAATTTTCTTCTTTTTGATACCCTTGCTTAATAATTTAGCTGCTTTT
>NZ_DKSP01000165.1:0-9839 GCF_002472745.1 Sphingobacterium sp. UBA7253
TTTGCGAAAGCCATCTGGGTCATAATCTAAGCCTAATTATGTAATCACGAAGTTTAATAATACATGAGACCTGTTTAAATTTAATTGCGGTTTTTTTTTGTCATGAAGTACTGATGCACTTATCGGGATCGCTACTGAGTTGGCGCATACCAAAGGTAAGGGGGCAGGCTGATTGATGATTTTACTGGAATTTGAATATAATTAATAAAAACAAACATAAATAATACAATTATACATACATGGACATCGCAATTTATAGCATAATTTCTCTGATTGTTGGTGTTGTTATAGGTCGTTATCTATTGGTTCTGTTATTTAAAAAACAAGAGCAGGAAGCCAAGGATAAGGTAAATAGCATACTGAAAGATGCAGAGCAGGAAGGGGAACATATTAAAAAGAAACGCCTATTAGAGGCCAAAGAAAAGTTCCTTCAATTAAAATCTGAACACGAAAAGGAAGTCAATCAACGTAACAATACCATCAACCAAAAGGAAAATACGTTAAGACAAAAAGAACAGTCAATTAACCAAAAGCTTGAAAACATCAATCGCGATAAGCAAGATGTGGATACCAAGAAAAAGCAATTGGATAAATTGGTTGAACTGAATGAAAAGAAATCTGAAGAAGTAGAAACGCTCAAATTACAACAGATTAAGCAATTGGAAAGTATCGCTGGCGTCACTGCTGACGAAGCAAAAAATCAATTGGTGGACTCGTTGCGCGAAGAAGCCCGCTCACAAGCGATGATTCAAATCAAAGATATTGTGGATGAGGCCAAATTGACGGCGACTAAAGAGGCGAAAAAGGTTGTTATTCAGACCATCCAACGTACTGCTACAGAATCTGCAATCGAAAATACGGTTTCAATTTTCAATATCGAAAATGATGAAATCAAAGGTCGTATTATTGGTCGTGAAGGTCGTAATATTCGTGCATTGGAAGCTGCAACAGGCGTAGAAATCATTGTAGACGATACACCTGAAGCAATTATCCTATCTGGTTTCGATCCCGTACGTCGCGAAATAGCGCGTTTGGCTTTACACCGTTTGGTAACAGATGGTCGTATCCACCCGGCACGTATTGAAGAGGTTGTTGCTAAGACAAGGACGCAAATAGAGGATGAAATCGTTGAAATTGGTGAACGTACCGCGATCGATTTGGGAATCCATGGTTTGCACCCCGAATTGATTCGTATGGTAGGGCGTATGCGTTACCGTTCGTCTTACGGACAGAATCTTTTACAACACTCGCGTGAGGTAGCTAATTTTGCAGCAACAATGGCGGCAGAACTAGGTCTGAATGTTAAACATGCGAAACGTGCTGGATTACTACACGATATAGGTAAAGTGCCTGATGATAATCCGGAGTTGCCACACGCTATTTTAGGGATGCAACTTGCAGAGAAATACAAGGAACACCTTGATGTATGTAATGCAATTGGTGCTCACCATGATGAGATCGAAATGACTGCCTTAATATCTCCGGTTGTTCAGGCTTGTGACGCGATCTCTGGTGCACGCCCGGGCGCACGTCGTGAGGTTGTGGAAAGTTATATCAAGCGCCTAAAAGAGTTGGAGGATTTGGCTTTATCGTATCCTGGGGTTGAGAAAACCTTCGCGATACAAGCTGGCCGTGAGCTACGTGTCATCGTTGAGAGTGAGAAGGTGTCTGATGCACAGTCGGAAATACTAGCTGCTGATATCTCTAACCGTATTCAAACGGAAATGACTTATCCAGGGCAAATTAAAGTAACTGTAATTCGTGAGACAAGATCAGTGTCTTACGCAAAATAGATCCTAAGGATCCATTATAAAAAAAGCTCCAAACATTTTGTTTGGAGCTTTTTTTATGCAATTCTACACGTTTTTCCTTCAACTTGATCATTTCAGCCATTCCATTCTCCAAAGGATGGACTTAATATCGGAAAAATTCCATCAGATCTGTCACCGTAGCCAATAGATAGGTCGGATCTTCCTGTTCGAGTTCGGCTTGGCTACCATAGCCATACAGTACACCAATAGCATCCATGCCTGTTTCTCGGGCACCAATCAGATCATGTTTGCGATCTCCGATCATGAGGCAGTCTTGTGGACGTGTTAACTTGGCCTTTTCCATGACATATTGGATGACACTGGTTTTGGTCGGTCTGGAATCGTCCAAAGCGCTTCCACCCGCAAAATCAAAATAGGTATTTATAGCAAAGTGCTGTAATATTTTGTGGGCGAAAATTTCGGGTTTGGAGGTCGCAAGGTAGATGTTGTACCCTTTTGTTTTCAGCAATGCTAAAAGCTCGGGTATGCGATCAAACAGGATATTCTCATACAGCCCTATGGTTGAAAAGCGTTCCCGATATTTTTCTACACAGGCAATAGCTTCGCTTTCCTCAAATCCAAAGGTATGTATGAAAGAATCTTTAAGGGGCGGGCCGATCAAGGGTTTGAGGCTATTCAGATCTGCTGTATGGATGCCTTTGGATTCCAAGGCATAGGCAATACATTTCGTAATTCCTTCTGCGGGGTCGGTCAGGGTTCCGTCCAGATCAAATAAGATATTTTTGTAAGACTTCATGCTGCAATATTACGGAATAGAATAGGAGTAAGCGAGTTTGTATCTCCTGAAAGCATATAATGACCTGCAGCAGACCAAAAAATAAGGAATATTATCATCTTTAAGGCCTAAGGCATGCCCAATATTTGTTAAATTTGCCGAATGAAACAAAAGAAGAAAGTTCAAGAAGTCGAACCTTTACGTCCCGTAGATAAGTATTTTGCGGAGCTGGATGCTAATTTTCAGGATCCGACCAACCGTCTGATTCAAGCCATCTTTTTACCATTATTGTTTTTTGGTATCATGGGCTGCATCTGGATGATCCCATTTCCACAGTTCGAGTTCTTGGTCAAACTCAATTGGCATACTTTTTTGAATTGGGGCTCTTTCTTCATTGCTATTGTCATTTACTATTATTTAAAGCTGTCTGCAACGTTGTCCTATGCGATATTATTCTCTATCGGGGGCATGAGTTTCTTTATTGTGCAATTGGAATACGCACAAAAGAATGGTGGCCCGGCTGTCATCTGGGTGTGTTTGGGAATCGCATTGCTAGCTATTGCCGCGCTGTTTATCGGTAAGGGAAAGGAAAAGAAGAAAATTACAGGACAGCAGTTTCTACAGTTTTTACTTGTCGGACCGATATGGTTGTGGCATTTTGTCTTTAAAAAATTGAATTTAAGATATTAACTGAGCTGTTTTTAGGTGCTGATTGTACTATTTATAATCGTAGCCTAATCGGGATGCTTGTAGATAAAAGAAAAGGGCCAAATTGCTTGCAATTTGGCCCTTTTTATGTTGCTGTAGTTATGCACAGCTGGTTCAGAATACAGCTAGCTTTTGTAATTGAACCATTTGATGATTTCTTTGAGACTTGCTTTTTTACCATAGATCAAAATACCGACACGATAGATGCGGGCAGCAACCCAGGTCACAAATAAGAAGGTCAGTATGAGCAAGGTCAATGAGGTCAGAATCTGCCATAGGGGTACACCAAAAGGTATGCGAACGAGCATAGCGATGGGAGAGGTGAATGGAATAAAGCTTAACCATGTTGCAATCGGTCCATTGGGATCGTTGATAATGACGCCAAAAGAAAGAATATAGGTCAATAGCAAAGGCATGGTAATGGGCATTGAAAACTGATTGGCCTCTGTTTCATTGTCGACAGCTGAACCAGCAGCAGCGAAAATAGCACTATACAGCAGATATCCGGCAATAAAAAACAGAAAGAAGAAAATGATGACTTCCGTGAAATTAAAGCTTTGGATCGAAGTAAGGATAGAAGCAGAATCATTCTGGGCCATTGCTTTTGATACGGTACTCATATTACCGGCTCCAGGTTGGCTTGCGGCAACCTCCTGCATATCCTGAGGATTGACAAATAGGAGCGTTGCTGTGATAAATAAGCCTCCTGTAAGCACTAGCCACATGACAAATTGTGTCAGTCCAACCATACCGATCCCAACAATTTTACCCATCATGAGCTGAAAGGGTTTGACCGAGGAAAT
Organism: Sphingobacterium sp. UBA7253; assembly: GCF_002472745.1. Classification (NCBI taxonomy): domain Bacteria; kingdom Pseudomonadati; phylum Bacteroidota; class Sphingobacteriia; order Sphingobacteriales; family Sphingobacteriaceae; genus Sphingobacterium; species Sphingobacterium sp. UBA7253. Next base: position 4,059 of record NZ_DKSP01000165.1, read on the forward strand.
AATGACTTCGATGATACGGTTGCTCTTTTCTTCGATAATACCACGCATTACCTGGGCACCATAGAGAAACAGCGATAGGTATACTAAGATAGCCAAAGCGACACCAAGCCCCATTGCAATGGCTGTATTGCTGTTCTTTTCTTCACCGTCTGCTGTTATTTCTTTTGCATCGATGGTGACTTTGGGTTTAATGGACTGGATAATCTGCAGGTCGATTCCCTTGGCTTTATATTCCTTTTCACGGATGATTTCTTCCAACTGGCCGCTAATGATCTCCTGTGTGACAAAACTTGTCTTGCCGCCGGTAATCAGTTCGGCTCTTTCGCTTGTTAAAATATCTTTTGGAATATAAAGGATCGACTGTTTTCCTTCGCTTTGTGTAAGCTGCGCTTTTTGAGCCTGGAGGTCCAATTTGGATATGGTATAACTTACATTTTTATTGCTTTGGAGTTTGCTGGCAAAGTCGCCTTGCTCATCTAAAATAAAGACTTCGGTGTGCGAATCTTTGAAGCTCTTTTTTGTCAGATAAAACATGCCTGCATACAGTGCGAAAAAGAACAGGGGCACGGCAAAAGTCATGACAATAAAAGATTTTTTCTTGACACGTGATAGGTATTCCCGTTGGATGATAAGTAATATTTTATGCATGATCGTTAGCTGTGGGTGAGACTTGTGTGACTTTTTGGATGAAAATATCCGCCATGGAGGGAACGATTTCAATGAGTTGATTGAGCTGTATTTGGGGTATGAAACGCATTAATACATCATTGATATGGCTGTTGTTATTTAGCTGAATTGTAGTGATGTATGTTTTTTCATTCTTTGTTGACGTGATGACCTCAAATAGGGTGTCGTCGGACAGAAGAAAATTATCTTCGCTTGCTGTATATTCCAATCGATAGGTTTGATTTCGGTATTCTTTTTTAATCGCTTGTACAGAACCATCCAGTATTTTTTTTGATCGGTTGATGAGAGCGATATTATCGCAAAGCTCTTCCACAGTCTCCATGCGGTGTGTGGAAAATATAATGGTCGCACCTTCTTGATTTAAGCGGAGAATCTGTTCTTTTATGATATTGGCATTTACGGGATCAAATCCCGAAAAGGGCTCATCTAAGATAATCAATTGTGGTTGGTGAATGACTGTAGCGACAAATTGTACTTTTTGCTGCATCCCTTTACTCAGATCTTCTATTTTTTTGTCTAACCAGGATGTGATGTCCAGGCGTTGGCACCAATCTCGGATGCGTGTTAAGGCTTCTCGCTTGGAAAGCCCCTTAAGCTGCGCCAAATACAACATTTGATCACCGATTTTCATTTTTTTGTACAAACCCCGCTCTTCGGGTAAATAGCCGATTTGAGCAATATGCTGTGGGCCCAAGGGTTCGCCATTAAACAGAATTTCGCCGGAATCGGGGGCGGTAATTTGGTTAATAATACGGATCAGGGATGTTTTTCCCGCCCCGTTTGGCCCCAATAGCCCAAAAATCTTACCCTTTGGGATTTGAATGGATACATCGTCCAATGCACGGTGATTGGCGTAATCTTTGGTGACATGATTGATTTCGAGTAACATCTATTTTAAGGTTTAATTTATTCGTTCTTTGGGTTTTTAAGAACATTGCTTTTTTTCCAAAGACTGACGTTTATTTATGTAGTTAGTATCTTGTACGGCTGAATTGTTACAGCATCCCTGAAAAATTTTATGCATATTTTCGCTTCGGAATACGTTTATTCGTTTGACTAATCGTTTGTAGTGAAAGTTAAAAATAATTAGGGACATTTTATTATCCTGCCCATAAAATCGGAAGTCGAGCTTTTTTATGGAATAGAAGCCGTACAAATCTTGTCAAAGGGATTCATTTAACGTACCTTTGTTCCATGGAAGTGAAAAAAGCCGAATTCGTGTGCAGTAACACGAGAGTTGACAAATTACCTGCACCTAATTTGCCGGAATATGCGTTTATCGGACGTTCAAATGTCGGTAAATCATCGTTGATCAATGCAATGACCAACAAGAAAGGACTTGCCAAGACCTCCCAAAAACCTGGTAAGACGCAGTTGATCAATCATTTTATCATCGACGATACATGGTATTTGGTGGATTTGCCAGGTTATGGTTTTGCTAAGGCCTCTAAAACAAGTCGTAATGAATGGGAAAAGTTCATCCGGAGATATCTTACCCATCGGGACAATTTGCAATGTGTTTTTGTGTTGGTGGATAGCCGTCATGAACCACAAAAGATTGATCTTGATTTTTGCTATTGGTTGGGCGAATGCGGTTTACCATTTATGTTGGTTTTCACCAAAGCCGATAAGCAATCGACTGTTAAATCCGATGCGAATATTGCGAAATTTAAAAAATCATTGCTCCAATGGTTTGAGGAGGTGCCGCCGATTTTCCTAACGTCAGCGGAGAAGAAAATGGGTCATGAGCCTATTTTAGAAGCTATCGATGAAGTTAATGGCCGATTTGTTCGCCCTGAACTCGACGGAAACGAACAGTTTTAGCTAGATTTTAAGTTCAGATGAAAAAATACTTGTCCTTAGTTTTATTTGCCCATAGTGTATTTGCATTGCCATTTGCCTTTATTGGCTTCTTTTTGGCATTGCACACAACGGACTATGCCTTTTCGTGGAAATTATTGGTTTTGATGCTCGTTTGTATGGTGACGGCCCGTAATGCTGCCATGGCATTCAATCGTTATCTGGATAGAGATATTGATGCCATTAATCCAAGAACGGCCATGCGTGATATTCCTGCCGGAAAAATTTCCGCTAAAAATGCATTGGTTTTTACGCTGGTAAATTGCCTGATTTTTATTGCAGCGACGTATTTTATCAATTCTCTTTGCTTTATGTTGTCGCCCATTGCACTTTTTGTCGTGCTTTTTTACTCCTATACAAAGCGCATAACACCCTTATGCCATCTTGTATTGGGAGCAGGGCTGGGATTGGCTCCAATAGGCGCATATATGGTTATTACAGGTCAATTTGCGACCGTTCCGGTACTTTATGGTTTCGCTGTGTTGACCTGGGTGAGTGGCTTCGATATTATTTACGCTTTGCAGGACGAAGCCTTTGATCGGGCAAATCATCTTAATTCTATACCCGTGTGGTTAGGAACGAAGGGAGCTATGCGCGTTTCGGAATGCCTGCATGTGTTTTCTTTTATATTTATTTTAATACCAGCATTTTTGATGCCGGTAGGCTGGATTTATTATTTAGGTGTGGCCTTTTATGGGGCATTGCTGATTTACCAGCATACCCTGTTTTCATCGACTAATTTAAGTCGGGTCAATCGCGACTTTATGACAACAAATGGTTATGCCTCGGTGATTTTTGCGGTATTTTACCTCTTGGATATCTGGTTGATCAAATAAACGTTTTAGCATAAAATAAGAAAGGCTTTAGGAATTCCTAAAGCCTTTCTTATTTTTGCATCTAAACCAATACACATGCTATGAAGAAAAGTATTCTTTTTAAGTCTATTTTATGTTTGTCATTGTCTTCGCAGGCGCAAAAGCTGTCGAATTATGTCATTCAATATAATCAAAGTTTCAATGGGAATACAGCTGCCAATCAAAATGCCATTCTAGTCTATGCCAATGAAAAGGAGACTTTTGTTAGTTCGGCAAAAGAAATGAACGGACAGTTGGCGCCGCCATACGAACGGGTTGTGGTGGAGCGTTCTGGAGGCAATGCCTTACTTAAAATTGCTAAACTCAAAGACGGATCAATCATTCTAACCAAAGATTCGCTCGCACTTTCGAAACAAAAATTTAACGCCACAAACGAGACTAAAACAATCTTGGGCTATCCCTGTAAAAAAGTGGAGACGAGCATCAATTCCAATAAAATAGAAGTTTGGTATACCGATAAATTAGGGGTCAAAGGTGCACCCACGGAACTTGGTCAGGACCTTGGTTTGGTACTCGAGGTAATCCGCAATGGGAATACACGTACCTTTGCCACCAAAGTAGAAAAGGTAAAGACTATACCGGATCAACTGAGGCTGAAAGGAACTGAAAAACCTTACGATGAACTTTCCTATAAAGATCTTATCTGGAAGAACCGTTTTATCCAAATACCTGTTTTTCGGAAGGAGAGTATACGTTTTTCGGATGGTGTAAAGTCGGATTCTATTTTGCGTTTTGCTAATGGGACAGTTTTGGTAAAAAAGGTGAAAATCCCAAAAATAAAGACAAGCGACAATGTATTTGTGCAGTTGGTCGAACAATCGAAAGGTGATGCCTATGATCGTACTGGATCAGTTTTTATCATCCCCACCAACAAGGCGCAGAGCTTTTTGGATGGCATGAAAAATGGTATGGGTACCCTTCCTAAGTATGAAAATGGCAATGGTAAAGCCTATCAAGGGGTTGTAAAAACAGCATCCTTTGAGCCTATTGTTGAATTGATGCGTTTCTTTACACCTTTTGGTGTTAAGCAGTTTAACTATCTTCAGTTAAAGGATAAGGTTTGGCAAGACTCGGTGCTGTACCGTCAGGACGTAACCGAATTGGCCGGTATGTTGAGCGAGCAGGAGGTCTATGTGGGTGCCTTCATTGGTAACTATGATAAAAATGGACATGAGGTGAGTGTGGAGCTGACGATACATCCGGGATTCGATGCCGAGTCAAAAGGCAGTCTGAAAAAGACGATGTCTTTATTTACGACGACCAATGTCATGGAAATGGGCGGTCAGGAGTACGGATCTATGTTTGATAAGGAGAAAGGTCTTACTGTTTCATTTCATTTGGACCAGGATGCTAAAAATGTGCAATTACGCTACATTACCACAGGGCATGGAGGCTGGGGCAATGGTGATGAGTTTGTGCCTAAAGAAAACCGCATTTTCCTAAACGATTCATTGCTCTTTAAATACACCCCTTGGCGCAATGATTGCGGTTCGTATCGTTTATCGAACCCCGCTTCAGGCAATTTTGCTACAGGGCTGTCTTCATCCGATCTGAGTCGCTCCAATTGGTGTCCAGGTACAGTAACACCGCCGATCTACATTGATCTGGGGGATTTAAAAGCTGGAGACCATACGATGCAGGTACAGATCCCACAGGGAGCGCCTGAAGGAACAAGTTTCAGCAGCTGGAATGTGACGGGTACCTTGTTATTCGATTAATTAGTTTTTCATTGCTGTCATGTGCAATAATGCTATTGCACATGACAGCAATATTCCTTCGTTTTTAAGACAAAGATTAAAGGGGGTAGGCCGTCTCGCTTTTTGTCTCCGATAATACAAAGTAGGTCTGTACGGTGTTTACTTGAGGTAATACGGCCAGTCGATGCCGCAGAAAAATATGATAAGCATCCATATCTTTGGTTGCTATACGTAACATAAAGTCGTAAGAGCCTGCCATTTGGTAACATTCCATCACTTCCGGGAATTTAGCCACCTCTTTTTCGAATTCATTCAATACTTCAAACGTATGCGCCTTGAGAAAAACCTGGGAAAATGAGATTAACCCAATGCCTATCTTGTGGCGGTCCAAAATTGCCACCGTTTTTTTGATGTAACCCAACCGCTTTAGCTTTCTAACACGTTCATGAACAGCTGCAATAGATTTGTTGAGTTCAAAGGATAGGGCTTTGTTACTCATTGAGGCATCTTGCTGTAGGAGGCGCAATAATTTTACATCGATTTCATCCAATTCCATAATCTGAATATTTTCGGTACGGCTGTAAAAATACGCTATTGTTCTGAATTATTTATTGGTTTTTATGTCTTTTAATTTAATTTTTATTGAAATTATGATGATGTAT
>NZ_DKSP01000199.1:0-17437 GCF_002472745.1 Sphingobacterium sp. UBA7253
TAGCCGGCTGATCATCTCAGATTTTTGTTGGCATTGCTACTAATAAACATTTCATTTTTTTCTTCTGAAATTATTTCTAAAAAGCGCTCATAGTGCTTCAAAACATCACTTATCAGCTCATTTTTTGTAAAGTACTGAATATCATAACCCTCACGAGCATCTCCAAAATAAGATTTCGGAAAATAAGTTTTCTTATCGGCTATATCAGGGAGATTTTCTTCTTCGACGACATAATCGGACACCACTTTAAACTGATTTTTGACCCCATATATAAAATTGTTGATTAGGTCGTGTCGGATTTCAATCGCTATCCGATTTGGTTTATCCGACTCATGAATCTTTGATTCAATACCATTCTCCTTAAACTCAGCCTGCAAATCTTCGAACGCTGCCTTCACTGTACTCCTCATAAATTCATCGACCGACTCACGGCTTTTAAAAGAAACAATCTGTTGCAGGCGATCTTTCCAAAATTCGCCCGACCAGGGCACAGTACTCACCGAAAAATCACGCTCATAATAACTTCGGTCAATCGTCAATGCTTTTACCAAACTGACGCAAAAAAGCAACATGATAATTGAAAATGGCAATGCTGTTATAAGTGTCATAGTTTGTAATGCCTGCAGTCCACCCGTGTTCAATAACATGAGCGCTAAGATGGCCAACAAAGCGCCCCAAAAAACCATTTGCCATTTTGGGGACTTTGGAGCATTCTTGGTAGCAATACTATTCATAACAAATATGCCCGAATCAGCCGAGGTTACAAAAAAGATAATAATAATAAGGATAACCAGATAACTGACAATTTCCGATAAAGGCAAGTAGTCTAAAAATCGAAACATCAAGGCATCTGGATTATCTGCTAAAGAACTCAAAGCGCCTTTAGCGATATTAATATCAAACCACATGGCACTATTTCCAAAAACAGACATCCAGATAAAATTAAATATGGTCGGAATAATAAGTACCGCAGCAATAAATTCACGAATGGTCCGCCCTTTGGAGATTTTAGCAATAAACAGCCCCACATAGGGAGACCATGATATCCACCAGGCCCAGTATAGAATTGTCCAGTTATAAAACCAGGGTAATGTTGCCTCGTCATAAACATGTGTATCAAAAGTCAAACTAAAGAAATTGTTTACATAATTGCCTATTCCTTCTGTAAAACTGCCAATAAGGTAAACTGTAGGTCCAAGGAAAAGAACAAATAGCAACAGAATAATAACAGTTAGTATATTGATATTACTTAATATCTTTACACCTTTATCGACCCCTGAAGTGGCAGATAAAACAGCCAACAGCGTTAACACGCCAACAATCATGATCTGATAGGTAAAATTATTATCGGGTACTAGCCCCAGGGTCTGCAAGCCAGCATTTACTTGAACCACTCCGAACCCCAACGTAGTCGTGATACCGAAAAATGTACTGCAAAGTGCAAATACATCAATCGCATTACCCCATTTTCCATTGATTTTGTTTTTCAATAAAGGATAGAAGCAACTACGAAGTGAAAGCGGAAGCCGATAGCGGTATGCAAAATATGATAATGCCAAACCGACCACACCATAAATTGCCCAAGCATGTATACCCCAATGAAAAAAAGTATACAGCTGCGCATTTTTGGCTCGGTTAATATAGTGATTACCGGCAAAAGCCTCGGTCGAAAAATGTTGCATCGGCTCTGCGACACTGAAATACATCAATCCGATTCCCATACCTGCAGCAAATAACATAGAAATCCAAGAAAAGAAGGTATATTCTGGCTTACTGTCGTTACTTCCGAGCTTGATATTACCAAACTTGCTAAACATGAGGTAAACCAGGAAAATGACAAAAAGTGTCACAGCCCAGACATATACCCAATTGAGGTTCACAAAGATAAACTGTTTTATTGTATCTAGAATATTTACTGTCAACGTTGGAAAAAACACCGCTAGCAGGCAAACCCCTATAATGAAGAGCAGGCTTGGAATAATGATTCCTTTATTAAATGTCGATTTTGACAAGATCACTTGAATTAAATTTGGTTTACATTATGGTCTTTCGACCAATTATTACGTTAATCGTATGCATTATTACGCACAAATCATGCATTGCTGCGAATATGGATATCCCTTTGTGGAAATGGTATTTCAATACCAGCTTGATCCAATGCCTCTTTACAATTAATAATCAACTGTTCCTGCATGGTCCAAAAGTTTTCGTTTGACGTGGTGACACGCACCGAAAGATTAATTGCGCTGTCGCCAAGTTCGGTTACCACAACCTGCGGAGCTGGCTCCTTAAAAGCATAATCATTATTTCGAACCACTTCCATCAGAATTTCTTTCGCCTGTTTTAAGTCAGCGTTGTAGGCGACACCAATATCGAACCAAGTGCGGCGTGTGCCCAACTGGGTATAATTTGTAATGCTGCTATTAGACAATACCCCATTGGGAACTACCACTTGCTGATTTTGAGGCGTATTTAATTTGGTATTGAAAATATCAATTTCGGTGACCGTACCCGAAACATTTGAACTGGACGTGATATAATCCCCTACCCGAAAAGGTTTCAATAACAAGATCAGTATTCCACCGGCAAAATTGGATAAGGATCCCTGCAAGGCTAAACCTATGGCTAAACCTGCAGCTCCAATAATGGCAACAAATGCTGAGGTTTGAACGCCCAACTGTGTGACTACAACGATAAATAATAATATATTTAAAATCCAGCTGATCAGATTACTTAAAAAACGCTGCAAGGAGACATCCATCTGCCGGCGTTCGAAAGCCTTATCAATCATGCGCTTGACCAGTCGAATGATCCATGATCCAATTAAATATATCAGTAAAGCTGAAATTACGGCAGTAATAATTCGTGGTGCCCAGGCAATGGCTGAGGAAATAAAATTATTCCAATGTTCCTGGACGTCGTTCAATGCTAAATTGTTCATAGTTATATTTTATTAAAAATGTAAGGCGTAGGGCTTAATATATTTATTTATTGTTATAATCACAAATTAATATACCAATGATTATAATTTCAACAATTAGTTTGCCTAATTGTTTGTTAAAAACCAAAAAACGAAATTTATCTTTTTCAGGTTTGAAAACCTGTAGCTATTATACCACGCTTTTCCAAATAATTTGGTCGTATGCTCTATAAGATAAAGGATGTTTACTATATTCGTTTAAATCTAAGGTGAAAAGTGTATGAATAAAATTTTGAGCTTTTTTGATCTGCATCAAGGTGAAGAAAAAAAGGAGACGGTATTAGAAAACGTCGTTGCAAACATTTCCTTTCGGGGTTCCAATGCTTGGATCTTGGCCTGTGCTATTGTCATAGCTTCTGTGGGCTTAAATGTCAACTCAACAGCAGTAATTATTGGAGCTATGTTGATTTCTCCACTTATGGGCCCTATCGTCGGAGCAGGATTCGCATTAGGAACATTTGATTTTCCTTTGCTTAAAAAATCCATTAAAAATCTACTGATTGCGACAGTCATCAGTCTTGTTGTATCTTTTATCTATTTCCTGCTTAGTCCATTCAAAGAAGCCCAATCCGAATTGCTCGCGCGCACATCTCCAAATATTTATGATGTAATGATTGCCATATTTGGTGGCCTCGTGGGCGTTATAGCCATTACTCGGGTTGACAAAGGCAATCCAATCCCTGGGGTAGCCATCGCAACAGCCCTTATGCCTCCCCTATGTACAGCGGGCTATGGTCTTGCAATTGGCAATTTTGCCTATTTTGCAGGGGCATTGTTTTTGTATATTATCAACTGTGTATTTATCTGTATAGCGACTTTTATTATTGTTAAATATTTGCGTTATCCAAAAACTCATTATGTAGATCAGCAACGAGAAAAAAGGATTACGCAAAGCATAACAATTATCACGCTAACGCTCGTCATACCAAGTATATATTTTGCTTACAATCTGCTGCAGGAAAAAAAATACACCAATAAAGTGAAGCAATTTGTACAGCAGGAACTAAGCAACAAAGGGTATACTGTCATTTATGAAAAAATGCAGCTCAACAGTAAACCGAAAAAACTAGAATTAGCCTTTTTGGCAAAAAAGTTCAGTAGTCAAGAGATAGAATCATTGGAACAAACAATGCATACATTCGGAATTGAAAACACCAAACTTATTATTCACCAAGATAGCCTGGATTTAAAGTCTAGTATTCTTAGCGAAATAGACAAACGTACCGCAGCTGTCAGTGAGAAAGATCTAACGATTCGCGCGTTAAACAACGAACTTACAAAATACCAGGTCGTAAGTCCGGAGCTCGATCGGGATATTAAGGTTCTGTTCCCTGAATTAAATTCATATAGCATGGGAATGCAACAGCATTACGCAAAAACCGATAGCGTGGCAAATCTCATTGCATTTATTTATACTTCCCCCGCCGCGTTAACACAAATCCAACAAGATAAATTGCAAAAATGGCTAAAAAACCACTTTCCAAAAGACAGTGTCGAAATCATTAAAAGATAGCATTAGAGGAACGCTTTGATATGATCGTTGTAGCCATAAATCACCAAAATATCTCCTTCCCGCAATCGCGTATCCGGACGAGGAATACCATGGAGTACTGTGGTTACAACACTTTTTCCAAATGAAGTCTTTTTTTCCGTATTTTTTAATATCGTAAGCACTAATAGTTCATACTTTTCTCGGAAACCGATCTCCTGAATCGTTTGTCCCACATATTTTTTAGGGACGATGGCTTCTACAATCGAATAATTACTATTAAGTTCAAAAGAATCTACAAACCCGGTCATACACAAGCGCTTGGACCACCGTTCTGCAGACTCTTCTTCCGGATGAGCTATCTCTGACACCCCTAGCGCACCTAGTACTTTTTCATGCAGTCTGTTTACGGCCCTACTGATCAGGCGTTTCACGTTAGCCTCTTTACACAAAGCACTGACCATAATATTGGCACCTTCATCCTCACCGATCGCGACGACCACAACATCCGTATTTTTTAACGGTAAAGAGTGAAAAGCCGTTTCGTCGGTTGCGTCCAAACAAATCGTATGTGTAATCTTTTCCTTCAATGCCGTCACTTTAGCGATCTGACGATCAACACCTATTACTTCATTGCCTTGTGCAGTGAGCTTTTCTGCCAGAGAAGCTCCAAAATTCCCCAATCCTAAAATGATAAATTTCATTCTTGTATGTTCTTTACAAATTATACGTACATCCCTTCCTATAGTTATTAAAACTAATACGGGAACCTTTACCTAATATATTGTCAATTCTTCTTCAGCATATCGATAGTGCGTATAGCGCGCCTTTTTGATAAAAGCGATTAATACCGATAGCATGGTTACTCGTCCAATAAACATCAAAAGAATTAATATGACTTTGCTTCCTTCCGCCAGATCACCTGTAACTCCCAAAGAAAGGCCAACGGTACTGTATGCCGAAAAACATTCAAATGCGATCTCTAACAAAGGCCGATTGCGCTCAAAAAATGAAATTGCGTATACTCCCATCCCTATAATTATAAGCGAGAGAAACATCGTAGCAAAAGCACGCTGAATTGAGATCCCTGCTATTTCGCGTCTAAATATTTCAGTTCGGTCTTTCCCTTTTGCCAAGCTGATCGCATTCAGTATGGCGAGCGCAAATGTACTCGTTTTTATCCCCCCGCCTGTGGAGTTTGGCGATGCTCCTATCCACATTAATAGCATAATAAACAAAATGCTTGAAAAATGCAGCTGTGCAAAATCAATACTGTTGAAGCCTGCCGTTCGCGGTGTTGTCGCCGTTGCGAAAGCTACTACCCATTTTCCTATACCACTATGATCAGCAAAAACATGATTATATTCGGAGATAAAGAGCACCAAAGTCGCAAACGCAGTGATACAAGACGTCGTGATCAGGTTGAGCTTGCTGTTAATGGTCATTACCCAAGGACGGTAATAATTTTCCTTCGTTGTCCATTTATGGAACAACCTATTTATCAAGTGTTTGATATATTTAAGTACATTTATAACAATTGGAAATCCTAAACCGCCAAATATATATATACTGGCTACCGCCAGTTGGAACCCATAATTATAATAAACCTGTTGATGCATCAGGCCATTTGACAACGTCGAAAAACCAGCGTTGCAGAACGAAGACACCGAATGAAATACAGCAATAAAAATGCGTTCGGCAGTACCTGCCCCGTTAAAACCATCCATAGTCCAAAAGATGACGGCAGCACCGACAGCTTCTATTCCGAATGTAATTGCGATCGTGCGCTTGAGTAAAGTAAATACTTCACCCAGTCGTTGCGTGTTCGAGAAATCCCGTATGGCAAGCTGATTTTCATAACTGCTTCCCCCTTTTAAAAAATAGGCGAAAAGACCAGCAAAAGATAGTATTCCTATTCCACCAGCTTGAATCAGCAATAAAATAAAAACTTGGCCCCAGCCAGTGAAATGGGTAGCTGTGTCAACAACAACAAGCCCTGTAACACAAACTGCACTCGTTGCAGTGAAAAGCGAATCAGTCCAGGAGATTGGTTTATTAAGGGCAATGGGAAGTTTCAACAACATAGTTCCCATAACAATCAATGCCAAGAAACTAAAGATGAACAATTGCGCCGGATTATAGAATCGTTTTTTGATCAAAATATTTTAAGGTATACCGGTAAAATTAAAAAAAATAAATTATCCAGCGCAAGCCGGAAACGATATAAAAATTTTCAATAGCAAAAATATTCCTTGTAGATGCGGCAAAGGACACATATAAATTATACGTATTAGATATTTAAAATACATAAACAAAATCTATTCGATATTTAAAGCAGCCTTGGCTGGTTTTCCCTACTTTTAGACAGCCTACGAATTCAATGATACAACATGGACGTAATAATCAATAAAATTTATGATATCATCTGGAGTGATGCACTTGTCTACCTCTGTCTGCTGACGGGCATCTACTTTACGGTACGATTTCGCTGCCCGCAGCTTATGCAGATAAGAGAAATGGTGCGATTGCTTTTTAATGGAAACAGTTCCGACAAAGGCATCTCTTCGTTTCAGGCCTTTTCACTTGCTATTTCGGGGCGTGTTGGCACAGGCAATATCGCTGGCGTCGCTACAGCGATTGCTATGGGCGGCCCAGGAGCTATTTTTTGGATGTGGGTAATTGCGTTTTTAGGCAGTGCGTCGGCCATTGTCGAAGCTACCCTTGGTCAGATGTACAAGGAGGTAAACGATGGCGAATACCGGGGCGGACCTGCATTCTACATCCTGAAAGGGTTACGATCCAAGACTTTTGCCTGGACCTTTGCAATCGTGACGATCATCAGTACCGGATTTTTATTGCCCGGTGTGCAGAGCAACAGTATCAGCGCAGCGGTCGAGTCCGCTTTCCATGTGTCGCCGAGTATCACCGGATTGGCTATTGCCGGGCTACTGGCGATTATTATCATCGGTGGAGTAAAGCGGATCAGCACCGTTGCCGAATATGTTGTGCCGTTTATGGCGGGCGCCTATATTCTGATGGCTTTAGTTATTATTGCCCTCAACTTCACGGAGATCCCTGGCGTTATCGCCCTGATTGTAAAATCGGCTTTGAACATGGAAGCTACTTTCGGCGCTATCGCCGGCATGGCAATTTCGTGGGGTGTTAAACGGGGTATCTACAGCAACGAGGCCGGCCAGGGCACAGCACCACATGCAGCAGCCGCTGCAGAAGTATCCCATCCGATCAAGCAAGGCCTGGTCCAAGGATTTTCGGTGTATGTGGATACCATGTTTGTATGTACCGCCACAGCTTTAATGATTCTCTTTACCGGCCAGTACAATGTTGAAAATCCAGCCGGAGGATTTCTCGTTCAACATCTTCCGGCAACGGAAATGGGACCAGCTTTCACCCAACAGGCTGTGTCACAACATTTCCCCAACATTGGAAATGCTTTCGTCGCGCTGGCATTGGCCTTTTTTGCGTTCACGACTATTATGGCTTATTACTATATCGCCGAAACCAATATCAGCTTCGTTAGCCGAAAAAAACAACATAAAACCGTACTTATCTGGATTCTGCGACTGCTCATATTAGTATCTACCTATGTCGGATGTATCAGTACAGCCAAATCTGCCTGGACCCTGGGCGACATTGGTGTCGGTCTCATGGCTTGGCTCAACCTGATTGCAATACTCCTGCTTCACAAAAAAGTTGTCGCCATCTATACAGACTATCAGGAGCAGCAGAGGTCCAAGAAAGACCCTGTATTCGACAATTCCAAATTTCAATTTCCGAACATGGACCTATGGTCCAAAAAGAACACGCAACACGATGAGCCAATTGATTAATCTTACCGTATTCAAAAATTTTTTCAAGTCAAGTAACGCTGGCGGCATTTTATTATTTATCTGCGTCATTTTATCCCTCATCGTAGCCAATACCGCAGCTGGTCCTGGGCTGCAATCATTTTTGGATACACCCTTTGGTTTCGATTCTGACACCGTACATTTAAAATATAGCACACTGCTTTGGATCAATGATGGATTAATGGCTATCTTTTTTCTGCTCGTGGGACTGGAGATCAAGCGTGAGATCGTGGAAGGCGAACTCTCCTCGCCTAAACAAGCATCGCTCCCGATCCTTTGCGCTATTGGTGGCGCCATTGTACCGGCGATCATCTTTTTAAGCTTCAATTCAGGGCAGGCGACAGCAGGTGGCTGGGGTATACCCATGGCGACAGATATCGCCTTTGCATTGGCCGTAATCGGTATGCTAGGTAACCGGATTCCAGCAAGCTTAAAGGTATTTTTGGCCGCTTTGGCTATCGTGGACGATCTGATCGCCATTTTGGTGATTGCTTTTTTCTATTCGTCGGGCATTGAAACCACCTACTTACTGTATGCAGGTATCGGTATGGTTATTCTCTTTGTCATGAACCGCATGAATATACAAAACCCCTATCTGTATCTGATACCAGGTGTATTTATCTGGTATTTTATTCATCATTCGGGTATACATGCTACTATTGCTGGTGTGATGGTGGCGATGACTATTCCGACCAATGATACGGACCTTGAGTCGCCCTTAGAACGTCTGGAGCATGCGCTTGTCAAGCCTGTCAATTTTTTTATTATACCCTTATTTGCATTTGCCAATACCAATATCAGCATTGAAAGCGAGATGCTTACAGGATTGGTCGCTCCGATGGGCCTGGGTATTAGCCTTGGCTTATTACTAGGCAAGCCGTTGGGCATTTTAATCATGACTTTTGTCTGCTCTAAACTGGGGATTAGTAGTCTCCCGGAAGGAAGCTCATTCAAACATATCCTGGGTGTAGGCTTATTGGCTGGAATTGGCTTTACGATGTCTATATTTATTTCCATCCTGTCCTTCAGCGACGCGCTGCATATCAAAGAAGCGAAGTTATCGATTCTGCTGACCTCACTGCTGGCGGGAATTTTAGGTTATTTGGTATTGTCGGTGTTCGGCAAAAAAAGTCGTGTATAAGCCTATTTATGTAACAAAACGTTAGTATTAATACCTACTATAAGACGATACAAATTGTTTGCTTGCAATAATGACTATATTGGCGCACGCTACTTCATCTGTCCGTAAGTTAGTGTGCTGAATAGTTCAAAAATGGCAAATTTTAAAAAGATTTTCTATAAAAAAATAGACCATATCAACCAATGGCGTATGAGAAAAGTTTCGAATCGGAACTTTATCATCATCTTGGCCTTTTTGGTCGGTATTGTTGGGGGGCTGATGGCATCCGTTTTAAAAAGACTGACTCATTTTATTGCGACAAGTATCCAGAACGATATTGACTGGAAATTAAAGTATTCTTTGTATCTGGTTTTTCCGTTGATCGGTATTCTGCTGAGTGTATTATTTGTCCGAAAATTTATCAAAGGCAAAAAAATAGAACATGGTATAACGCCGATTATTTATGCGATCAGCCGAAAAGGAAGCCGACTGGATCCCAGTAATATTTATTCACAGGTGGTGACTTCAGCCATCACCGTTGGCTTTGGAGGTTCCTGTGGTTTGGAGGCTCCCGTTGCCTTGGGCGGATCTTCTATTGGTTCAAATATTGCGCGTTTTTTTGGATTACAATATAAAGAAGTGACCATGCTACTGGCCTGCGGTGCAGCTGCAGGTATTGCTGGTGCATTTAATAGTCCTTTGGCAGGAATGATCTTTGCCATTGAAATTCTGCTACCCGAATTTTCCATTCCTGTTTTTATTCCACTGCTAATTTCCTCTGCAATGGCATCGGTGGTTTCGCGGCTGCTCTACAGTGAACCCCTATTTACGAACTTTAATTCCTACTGGCAGGTATCCGCCTTATTCTTCTACCTGCTAATGGCTGTACTGATAGGCTTATACACCGTATATTTTGCGCGCGTATCTGTTGTTGTAAACCAATGGTTTCGGAAAATCAAAAATCCTTATAACAAGGTATGGGTGAGCGGTGTTGCTTTGGGTCTTATGATCCTAATATTTCCTGCGCTATACGGCGAGGGCTATCTGACCATACAGCAAATTTTGAATGGGCAGTTCAACGCAATTGTCAAAAATAGTTTATTCTCCGAATACCATAATATCGGCTTCGTTGTTTTTGGATACACGCTATTGACGCTCTTCGGAAAATCATTTGCCGCACTCTTTACTCTTAATGGAGGTGGCAATGGTGGCGTTTTTGGTCCAAGCTTGGTGATGGGAGGACTCTTGGGGTTTGCATTTTCTTATGGGATCAATCTGACAGGGCTTGCAGAGCTAAACGTTCCTAATTTTGTTGTAGCTGGTATGGCCGGCGCCCTGAGCGGCATTATGCATGCGCCTTTGACCGGTATGTTCCTTATTGCGGAGGTGACCGGTGGCTATACATTGATGGTCCCTTTGATGCTTGTCTGCTCGATATCTTACCTCATCAATAGAACAATGCTCAAGCATTCGATCTATACCAAAGTGCTCGCAGAATCAGGTGATTTGATCTCTTATGAAGATAAAGATCGTTCCGTATTAAGCATGATGCGCATCAAATACGTTTTGGAAACGAACTTTGTGATTTTGCGTCCTGATGAAACCCCTAAATCTAGACAGCACGATATTATTCATAGCAAAAGAAATATATTTCCCATTGTGAGCCACGATGGCAAATTCATCGGAATAGTCAACAGCGAATATTTATTCTCGATTCTACTTGGTGAATTGGATGGTCTGGATACAACATTTGAAAAATTGGCTCAAAAGCCCAATGATATCGTTGTTATTCATGAAAGTATGGAATCTGCGATGTCAAAAATGAACAAAGAAGACACCTGGATCCTTCCGGTGCTTGGACCTGAGCAAAAATATCTGGGCTTTGTATCCAAATCTAGTGTATTCAATAAATACCGAGCACTGCTAATCCGCCAAGGGCATTACCTCGAATAGGAAACAATAACCGTCCAATTAAGTTTAACAATAGATTTCTTTCGGTAACTTTATTGTATTGTCTGCTTCAGGTAAAAAAGTACCGCTGTCTAAAAATTCTCCATGGATGTTTATGGAATTCCATCTCTAGACATATCTTACCAATAACGAAGCAAAGATCCTCAATTTTAAATTGATCAAAAACCAATTCGGACCTTTACATCGTATATTAAAAAACAAGAATGGAGAAACGCTATGAAACAGGTATTTTTATTATTATTACTAGGATTAGGCTTATTTATGCTCAGCAAATTTGGCTTTTCACAGAAAACTGGTGATTCCAAAATAATTAAAAAACAAGCTATGAACCCTACTGGCGAGAAAGATCAGGTTATTTATATGGCACGCAAAGCCAATCCTTCCCCCACAAAAGATACAGTTGTGTCAGCAACTTACAAAAGAAAGGACCAGAGCACACTCAAAAAAGAACTTACACCCCTGCAATATGATGTAACGCAACATCAGGCAACCGAGCGTGCCTTTGATAACGCATATAATGTTGAGTTCAGAGATGGCATTTATGTGGATATTACTACAGGAGAGCCACTATTTGTCTCGACCGACAAGTTTGAATCAGGCTGTGGATGGCCCAGCTTTTCCAAACCGATTAATCCAGACTTAGTCGACGAATTAGTTGATAACTCCCACGGCATGCGTCGCACGGAAGTGCGTAGTAAAACCGGAGACGCTCATCTGGGACATGTCTTTGATGATGGCCCTGCCGACAAAGGCGGTCTACGCTATTGCATCAACAGTGCATCTCTTGAATTTGTGCCTAAAGAAGAAATGAAGGCCAAGGGGTATGAAAAATATCTGGCCTTACTTGACAAGAAATAAAAATAATCGCTTAAACGAACCTTAGCAAAAAACTGATGCAGGTCTGCATCAGTTTTTTTGTGCGCTGCGAGTGCAAATTTTTTATTAAATTTAGTTAATTATCGCCGCATGGTAACCTTTTTAAAGCTTTCACCCAGCGGTAACAGCAATCATTTTTAAGCCTTTTGATATAACTCCAGATGATAAAATTATGTAAAGTGCTAGTCCTCTTATCCATTTTCCTTGTTTTTGTACAATGTATGGGCAGTGAACATGACCCTTCGGAGAACTTCGACTGGTTACTGGGCAAATGGCAGCGTACCAACGAAACGCCAGGTAAAAAGACCTTTGAATATTGGGTCAAAATTAACGATGCTGAATATGCAGGCTTGGCCTTTACGCTACACAACAACGATACGGTCAATCAGGAAAAAATGGCGCTACTGAAATCCGATGGAAACTGGCAATTAAAAGTGAAAACAACCGATGAAAAGGATTTCATCGCCTTTGAAATGACCATGCAGAAAGACGGGCTATTCGAATGCAATAATGACTCCCTACCCTTCCCAAAAAAGATTACCTACTGGCGGGATGGCGAAAAGCTAAAGGCAAATGTAGCCGGCGACAGCCTGCAGATTCCTTTTGAATTCAGCAAAATCAAAAAATAATCTGTTCAAACTGCCAGCCGGTCAAAAACCTAAGGGGTGCTTCCCTCCAGCAATGCATTGATACACCACATATAGGCCGCCTGCCCATGATAATCACCAGTATGGCGAGGGCGGTCATAATAATACTGTTTATCGTTCTTTTTATTGGTACCTACGCAGATTTCCGACACTGCCCCCTGATCGTCCACATATTTTGCAAGCGCCAGCCAAGCCCTGCGGGCAACGGGACCATACTGATTATCACTTAGCCAGCCCTGCTTTACACCCGATATGATCGCATAGGCAAACATCGCCGAACCGGAGGTTTCTGCCCAGCAGTCTGCCTCGTCTATCAACTGATTCCACATACCGCTCTTGCGCTGCTGTTTTTTCAGGCTCTTCATCATCGTCAGGTAGCCCTTTAATATACGGGGTCGACTGGGATGATCCTTCGGAAGCATACGCAGCAATTCAGTCATACCCGCGGCCATCCAACCATTGCCTCGCCCCCAGTAGTAAGGGACATCGGGTGCATGGTAGAACAGTCCGTTTGGACGCTGCAGCTCATCCAGATAAAGTACCATCTCCCGGGCTGCACGGTCCAGGTATTCGGCTTTGCCCGTTGCTTTAAAAGCAGCGGCCTGCACGATCGTGATCATGTACATATCGTCGATCCAGAGACGGGTCTGCCAGGAGTATCCTTTTTCCGCCCAGGCCTTCCCTTCCTGACTGGCATTTTGCGGAAGTTCCCATTGCGTATCGGCATAGGGCAAGCCCAGGTCGAGATAGCTTTTCTCTTTGGTCAGCTGGTAAAGCCGCAAAGGCAGGCTGCCAAACATATTCAAATCGACATGGTTTTTAATAGGCAGCAGCTGCGGCTCACTTACTGTTAATTTGGTGAATCGCTCTTTCATAGCCTGCATCAACTGCTGATCGCCCATTAAATGGGCGTAATTAATGGCTCCCGTCCAATAGAAGGTCTCGGGATAACTGATCCATTTCCCTGCATGCAGCATATGTTTGCCCGCGATAAAGCGGTGTGCAATGCGATGGCCGACCTCCTTGGGATCCGCCCCAGCAGGAAAATTTGCCAGGTCTGTCTGTGCACTTAAAAATTGAACCGGGAGAAACAATAAAAACAAAAAGATTTTCTTGATCATACAAACTGGTTTTTATGTAATTACGAACTGGTTTTATCTTATAAAATACGATGTTCAAAGAAATCCCGAACCGATCTTCTCTATTAAATATCGGTTGGGGACCTATTAAACGGATTATTCTGCTTTGGCTTCATCCGCTACGGCATCCTCCCATTTATCCCATACTGGAGTAGCAGGATTATAACCGTCGTAGCCGTAATTTTGCTTTAGCTGCCCTTTAATATTGGAGGTAATCGCGACATTGGGAATCGGCCAGTACATATTCTTTTTATCCATCGTGTATTTGATATCACTTAGCCCAGTGGCATTGACATGAATAATACCTTTATTGTAAAGGCTATAATGCATGATGCGCTGGTACCAGTAACTTCCGCCATTGGCATCTGTACCGCTCTGCTTATCAAAATTGTCCAGATTGTACGCATTCCCCCATTCATCCGGTTTACCACTACGGGCCAAGCAGAGGGACACCCGTTTCAATTCCACATTGCGCCACTCCTCCCAGTAGAGCTCACGGGCCCTCTCGTTCATAATATCCCCAATGCTTACCGCTCCCTGGTAGAGCTCGGTACATTTTGCGCGCTGGCGGACGGCATTTAAATCATCTTTTATCGTTCCATCGGCCGGATTAATATAATATTTCGCTTCGGCGCGCAAAAGGTAAGCCTCTGCCAGGCGATAGAGGTACCAGTCGGCGATTCCCCCATTGGTAGCACCCCGTGAACCGTCTGAACCGCTGATATTGGCTTCACTTACAGGATCATCCAAGAAAAATTTATAATGCGGCACATCGTACCAGCGACGAATGGTATCGCTGCAAAGGAGTTTGCCCGTTGCGGGATCTTTCAGTGTGACCGGTTTCCCAAAATCTTTGGAAGCTTTGTTGTTCACTTTGTAATCTTCCATCCGTACCCAGTTACCCATCTTTGAACTGTGGCGCAGGTCGCCTTCATCCGGCTTGCCATTGACAGACCATACGCCCTGCGTCTGGAATGATGTAGGGCGGAACGTTGCGATCCCGCGGCCAAAGGCGCGCATATAGTCATATTTTGCATTGTAATCCCCGCTGTTCCGTTTGATGTTCAACAAAGCCTGTTTACCATCGGCAGTCTGTATGCGGCTGTCAAAGACAAAGGGATATAAGATTCTCATGGTAAGCATTTTAACGAAAGACTCCGCATCGGCACCACGGTTGGGCATCCCCATGATCACCTCACGGTTGCTGGCGATCAGCTTGTTTTCGGGGCGGTGCATATCCCAGATCACGTTACGTGTGATGGGCCAGGTCTGCGCCTCCCCTCCATCGTTAAAGGTTCCGAAGCTTTCGGTCATCAGAGCATAGCCTGACTGGTCAATCAGGATATCCGTCTGCTCTTTGGCTTTCTGATACTCCCCTATGGCGAGGTAACATTTTGCCAAAAGCATGCGGCAGGCCCCCTTGTTGATCAGGCCGATCAGGTTCATATTTTTCTGATCAGGCACCCATTGTACAGCAAACTCCATATCCTTAGTAATCATCTGCAGAATGGCATCACGCTTGGTGCTCCGGTAATTTTGTTTGGGTACGTCGATGATGGTCGTCACCAAAGGTACATCGCCGTATTCAAAGACCAAGGCCATATAGCGGAAAGCCCGATGGAAATACGCCCGCCCTTTGTAGGCATTCCTATCCTGCTCGCTCAAGGTCTGTACCTGGTCTACATATTTGATAATGGTATTGGCATAACTGATCCCCTTGTAGGTTTCGTCCCACAGATACCAGAGGCTGTTGGAGCGGTCGAGGTTTTGATGCGTAGAGTTGTCACTTGTCGGGGTCAGCATGTTGGCGACATCCGCCAGCATGCTGCGTTTGTCGGTATTACTAGCCACCATCAGTTCGGAAAAGACATACTCTGTGCCTAGCGTCAGCATCTCGTTATGATCTGTGGCCCAATACCCCTTGAGATGGCGGTCACAGATGGCCATGGCCGACAGCAGGCCCGATTCGGTGTTAAAAGTTTCGTTAGGGATATAGATCGACAGCGGATCGGGCTGCAGAAATTCCTTCGAGCAGCTGCTTATCGCTAGCGTACCGGCGAGCAAAAAAGCGATGCTTCTGCCTGCGGATCTGGATTTTTTTAGTGTATTATTCATATACATCACAATTAATCAGGTTATAAAGATAAATTCACACCGAAAGTAAAGACCCTTGAGGCCCATCCGCTCGGGTTGTTGTCAGGATGGAAAGTCTCCGGATCGCCGTATTCCCATTCTTTGGTCCAGGTGGCCACATTCCGCACCGTCCCATACAGCTTCACCCGATTGAGGTTATACTTGGAGGTCAAGGCCGTTGGTAATGTATAGCCTACCGAGATATTGTCGAGCCGGATAAACGAGCGGTCATACAGCCGCGCAGCGCCCTCCGCGCCGATCGGTCCCTTAGCCTCGATACGGCCGTAGCGGTCCGTTGGGTTGTCCGGCGTCCAATATTCCTTTGCTGGCAGATTGGCCAGCCCATAAGCCATGCGCCCGCCATCATCGTCGTTATTCAGGTAATTGCCCGACAAGCTTTTGTGCCCCATGTATGAATAAATATTAAACGAAAAGCTGAGGTCCTTCCATAGCGTAAACTCATTGCGCATCGACCAGCGGAAACGCGGATCCGTCTGCCCCAGAAAGACCTTATCGTTATTATTATACACAGGCTTTCTGCTATCCCCATTCACGGCATCATCTGCTGTATATACATTGGCCACTTTCGGGTCACCTGGAGCCTGCCCATATTTAGCGGCTTCTGCAGCTTCATTGGCCTGCCAGATGCCCGTAACCTGATAATTCCAGATCGTGCCGATGGGCTGCCCGATAAACCAGCCATTCGAAATTTCGTCCATTTCTTTGCGGCCAACCACATTTCCATCGGCATCCAGTACATCCTGGTAGTTCTTATAGAGATGTACAATCTGATTCTTATTGTACGAAAAATTAAAGGTGGTAGACCATTGCAGATTTTCCTTTTTCAAGTTGACGGTATTTAAGGTCAATTCAATCCCCTTGTTGTCCACTTGCCCCAGATTGGTGGTGATGCTGCTGAATCCTGTAAAATTGGGCAGTTTTTGCTCCATGATCATGTCGTGGGTCTGCATCAGGTAATATTCCAGGGTACCCGAAATGCGATTTTTTAAGAATCCAAAGTCCAGTCCAAAATTCCATGCCGTGGTTTTTTCCCATTGCAGGTTCGGATTGGCCAGGCGGTCTACCATCAGGTAGCGGTATTGGACCAGTTCACCAGCCGAGTTGAGGTAGCCATGCATCTTGCCGCTGCCCGAATACAAGTTGGCGAGCGCCAGATTGGGATCTGCCAGCTGCCGGCTCCCATTTTTACCGTAGG
>NZ_DKSP01000209.1:0-2453 GCF_002472745.1 Sphingobacterium sp. UBA7253
AAAGGATATTTTTACCAGGCCGACAATTAATCGAACTATAATAACGCCAATAAATGATAATTACTCTAGAAAAAAAGGTTTGATCAAAGGAGAAAATAAGGAGGATAAAGAACAATTGTCCTATAATCAGGAAGCATTATGGTTTATTGACCAACTGGAGGGTAGTCTTCATTACCATATTCCGTGGATTTTCAAAATAGAGGGAGATTTAAATGCTTCTTATTTAGAAGAAAGTATTCGTAAAGTAATTGAAAGACATACAATACTCAGAACCATTATTAATGAAATAGATGGGATAGGATATCAATCTATACAAAGTGAAAAGAATTGGAAACTAATTACAAAAAGAGTAGAATCCTTAAATGAGGCCCATTGCCTATTGGAAAGAAGCTTAGATGAACCCTTTAATCTTCAAGAAGATTATATGCTTAGGGCATATCTAATCTCGTATTCGGATGAAAAGCACATTCTATCATTAGTAGCGCATCATATTGCAGCTGATGGTTGGTCCTGGAATATAATAGCAAAAGAAATAAGCATTAACTATGATGGTTTATTGAATGTAACAAACAGCGACTTAAGTGAATTGGAATATCAATATTCTGATTATGCTAGGTGGCAACGAGAATATATTGAGGGAAAAAAACTCCTAAAAGGCCTAGATTATTGGAGCAGGACTTTATCAGAAATAACACCAATACGTTTTCGAAAACCAACCTTAGAATTGTTGTTTGAAGAGAAATATGGAGGAAATTATCGAGTCGAGCTTAATAAAAATCTTATAAAAGACATTCAAAATATTTGTGCATCCGAAAATGTCACTCCGTTTATATTTAATTTAACTGTACTAAAGATCTTATTATATCGGTATTTTAATCAAAATGATATTTGTATAGGAAGTCCATACAATGGAAGAGATACTTATGGTACAGAAGAAATAATAGGATTTTTTGTTAACACAATAATTTTAAGAAGTACTATAAACGGTGACAAGAAGTTTAAAGATCTTTTAAATGATGTCAAGAATAGTGTGATAGATAGTTTTGAATTTGGTTACGTCCCTTTCGAAAAAGTTGTTCAGGAAGTTCAACCCTTAAGAGAGTTGAATAGCAATCCATTTACACAGATTATTTTTGCTTATGAAGACTTATCTAGTAAAGATGAACTTGTATTAGGTAAAACCAAGATTGAAGGGTATAATCAGTATCTTAACAGATCTAAATTTGATCTAGTTTTTACTATTCAAAAAGCAAACGATCAACACTTCCTAAATATTGAATATAATTCTAATTTATTCGATAGACAGTTGATTGCGCAGTTTTCTTGTCACTTTTTCAATATTCTAGAATCGGCATGCCTAGAATCGGATAAAGAAATTAAGGATATTAATATTCACAACAGTGAAGATAGATTAGCATTAATGGAGACTGCGGGGATTGATGAATTATCGTCTGTTAATTTGACTCTAGTTGATTTGTTCTATTCATCTTTGCGAAAGGATCCTGATAAAAAAGCAGTAATCTTTGAAAATAACTCATTTACGTACAGAGAACTTGATGACTTATCTACTTCTTTGTCATTATTTCTACAACAAGAAGGAGTCGAAAAAGGACACTTAGTTGGTATTTGTTGTAAACGTTCACATTGGGTAGCTGTTGGAATGATGGCTATATTAAAAGCAGGAGCTGCTTTCGTCCCTATCGACAAAGATTACCCAATAAGTAGAATTGAGTATATTACAAAGGACACTCGCTGTAAAATTGTCTTAACTGATGAAAGTTGTGATGAGATTCTTTCCAAAATATATACTGGAGCTATAGTTTATATTAATATGCCTAATCAATGGAAGGAACATTCAAACCTTTCAATTGATTCGGATCAGATTCCATCGTGTAACGATTTGGCTTATGTACTTTATACTTCTGGTTCTACAGGTAGCCCGAAAGGAGTAATGGTAGAACATGGAAACGTAATTGCGTTACTTTCTGCATTTGATAATATTTGTGAATCAGATGAAAGTCAAATTGGAATGTCTTTATGTCCATTCGTATTTGATGTGTCGATTTGGGAAGTATTCGTCAATTTGGGATTTGGAAAAACCTTACATATTCTACCTGAAGAATTTTTATTTGACGCGAATTTAATAACCAATTATATTATAAAAAATAGAATTGATACAGCTTATTTACCTCCGACCTTGTTAGAGCCTATAATAAGTAACTTTATAGAATTTGGAAATTTCTTGCCAATCAAGAGATTGTTAGTTGGGGTAATGCCAATTAAGGAATTCGTTTTGCAAAAACTTCTAGAAATTGGTTCGAGCATACAAATTATTAATGGCTATGGTCCAACCGAAACCACAATATGTGCTACTTTTTACAAAGTAGCAAAACATACAACTAATCTAGAACGATTTGTTCCAGTTGGTAAACCTGTTTTGGGCAGCAAAGTGT
>NZ_DKSP01000209.1:2553-5730 GCF_002472745.1 Sphingobacterium sp. UBA7253
GGCAGCAAAGTGTTTATCCTTCACCAAGATCTTGTATTGCAGCCGGTTGGGTTTCCTGGAGAAATTGCAATTGCTGGACCAATTGTTAGTCGTGGGTATCTAAATAATTCTGAATTGACTAATAAAAAATTTAAACATGTCCTAATTAATGAAAGTATGGAATATGTTTATTTAACAGGAGACTTAGGAAGGTGGGATCATGAGGGGAATTTAGAGTTTCTAGGCCGTAAAGATACCCAAATTAAAATTAGAGGATATCGCATAGAATTAGGAGAAATTGAGAATGTATTGAAATCTAGCGCAGATGTTTCAGAAGCCGTAGTTTTATATAAAAATGAATTATTAATTGGTTATATCATACCAAGTAATGATATAATAGTTGAACAGAATCTGCTTGATTTTTTGAATGATAGGCTTCCCTATTATATGATTCCCAATGAGTTCGTCTATATGGAGTCGTTTCCTTTAAATCCATCTGGAAAAGTAGATACAATAAAGCTCAGTGAACTTCGATCAATCAGTAATATAAACCACTCTAATGTCAATTTAACAGATATTGATGTTATTTTAATAGACTTTCTGAAAGATACGCTTCATATAGATACTATAAACATTCAGAGCAACTTTTTTTCTATAGGCGGAGGATCCTTAGCTATTATTCGGTTAGTTTCTTTTGTACGAGATAGACTTGGTGTTTCAATTCCAATAAAGCAAATTTTTAATAGTAGAAGTATTAAGGACATATCTATCATAATTGATACGCTGTTACTTCAAGAAGATCTTGAAAATGATTCATTTAAAGAGGGAACGTTTGAACTATAGTTTGGTGTTTTAATAAAATTAGTATGATTAAATTAAATTATAAATTGGCATTTATTGTTCCTTATCGAGACAGAGAGGAGCATTTGAGAATATATGTTCCTCATTATAAAAAGATTTTTCCTGATGCAGACATATATGTAATTCATCAGTTGGGGAATGGGCCATTCAATCGTGGAAAATTATTAAATGCGGGATACTTATACGCAAAAGACAAAGCTGATGCATTTGATTTGTCCGATGTTGATATGCTTGCGGTTGAAGATCAAGTTGATTATTCTGAACCGTCTGAAGTTACTCATTTGGCTTCTTCTGTCTCTCAATTTGGGTTTCTTTTACCATATCCTACATATTTTTCTGGTCATGTGTTATTAAAGGGTAAACATATGGAGTCTGTTAATGGATTTTACAATGACTATTTAGGATATGGTTGTGAAGATGATTGCTTTTACCGCTCATTTATAGAAAAAAATCTACCTGTTCACAGAAGGTACGGACTTTATCATTCTCTTGATCATCCTAGATTGGTTGATACTGACGAAGATCTGATGGATCATTTTAATAAGAACTTTGAGATGTTAAAAAAACCTAGAGATTTTTCCAATGGACTATCTTCTTGCAATTACATGATTGAAGATATTGTGGAATTTAAAGGTTATACAATGGTGAATGTTCTCATATAAAATAACTTGGACTAAACTGTTTAATCAATTATTGGTAGGTTATGATGTATAAAGACGATATTGAACTTATTAAAGAGGCTAATGACCAAGGGATTTACCTTTTTCTAGAAGGAGATACTTTAAAATATAAAGTTAGGAATGGATGTGAGATAAACAAATCTTTCCTAGAGAAACTAAGTGAAAGAAAGGATTATATCAAAGCTTTTCTTCGTGATCAAAAAATCAATAGAACACCAATAGTTCCCCGATGGGACGGTACCTCTGTGCTTCCGCTGTCCTTCAGCCAGGAGCGTCTGTGGTTCATAGACAGTCTGGAGGGCAGCCTCCACTACCATATACCATTCGTGTTCTGGCTTATGGAGGATGTTGACCTGGATTTTCTTGAGGTTAGCCTTCGGTCGCTTATTGGCCGTCATGGGGTCCTCCGGTGTGTCATCGATGAGATCGACGGAGTTGGCCATCAGCGCGTTCTTTCAGAAAGTGGCTGGTCCATGGGTCGCCATAGTGTGGACGACCGAGCTTCTGCCGATCGTCTGATCCAGATCCTGACGGGCAGGCCCTTTGACCTTTCTTCGGACTACATGCTCCGTGCTGACGTTATAGAATGTCCGTCCACTGGCGTGCGTGCATTTGTGTGCACGTTCCACCATATTGCTTCTGACGGCTGGTCGCATGGTATTTTCCTGCGTGAGCTGGAGGAGCTCTACCGTTCTTCTTCTGAAGGTCGGGGGGCTGATCTTCCGGATCTTCCGGTGCAGTACTGGGACTATTCTGTCTGGCAGCGCAAAGAACTGTCCGGGGGATACCTCGCGGATCGTTTGAACTACTGGCGTGGGCAGCTTTCGGGCACTGTTCCGCTGGAGCTTCCGACGGACCGCCCGCGGCCTGTTGTTCCGAGCCACAGGGGCAGTATCTTTACGGTTGATATTCCGGCGGGGCTGCTCCGTTCGGTTGAGGCATTGTGTTCCCGTGAAGGTGTGACAGCTTATATGTACTATCTTTCGGTTCTTCAGATCCTGCTTTGGCGTTACAGCGGGCAGGTGGATATTTGTGTTGGCAGCCCGGTTTCGGGCCGTCAGCGTGCGGAGATCCAGGGTCTGATCGGTTTTTTCGTGAACACGGTCGTCCTTCGGGGGACGCTGGACGGGGAGTCCTCTTTCAGTGATCACCTACATGGGGTGCGGGCTATGGTGGTGGAGTCTTTGGACCATCAGGATGTTCCGTTTGAGAAGGTTGTGGAGGCACTGTCTCCGGAGCGTGAGCTTGGGCGGAGCCCCCTTTTCCAGGTGATGTTTGTGTTCGATGAACAGATGGGTGGCAGTTCTTCGGGGGGGCTGTTCAAGGAGGGTAGCGATTTTTCTTTTGGGGGCGAGGGCACCTCGAAGTTTGACCTGACCTTTAATGTATTCGGTACGGGGGATGGAGGGTTCGGTCTTGGTATCGAATACAGCACCGACCTTTATGATGTGGGAACGGTTGAGCGGATGGCGGGCCATTTTTTGAGGTTGGCCGGGGAGTGTGTGGACAGTTCCCATTCTCGGCTTTGGGACCTACGTTTATTGGACAGTGCCGAGGAGCGTTCTGTTCTCGAGCTCGGCCTAGGGGCAGAGGTTTCGGATCTTCCGGCGGGTACAGTTGTTGACGTGTTCCGTGAGGTCAGCGAACGTTACGTGGA
>NZ_DKSP01000055.1:0-11022 GCF_002472745.1 Sphingobacterium sp. UBA7253
GTTTAGGACGCAAGTGATGTTTGGTTTAATAAAAAATTCTACGTTTTTCAATTTGAACCTAATCAAATAGGATTCTCAGAAGTTGATGAAAATGTGGGCTTTGATGCGATACCTGATAAAATAATTTTGAATTCGGATATGTTAAGACTTGTATTGACTAGCCTTGTTTAAGGCGCTCTTCTTTTATATTGGAAGCTCGTAACCAAATAACTAATGATATTTTCCAGTTGATGATAACTAAGTCAGAATTGAAAGAAAATTTTAGATAATTTTTTTGCTGGCATGCATTTCAGTAAATTTGATGCATAAACTAAACTTTAAGTAAGAATGGAAAAGTATAATTACGGGGTCATTGGTCTGGGTGTAATGGGAAGAAATCTGCTTTACAATATTGCAGATAATGGTTTTTCTGTCGTAGGATTCGATTTAGATGAAGAAAAGGTAATTGAACTTCGTAAAGGAGTTGCTTCAGGTACAAAGGTTGTTGGAACTGTTTCTCTAGATGAATTTGTGTTGAGTTTAGACAGTCCGCGAAAAGTTATTTTGATGGTTCCTGCAGGTAAACCGGTTGATGCTGTTCTTGAAAGCATAACACCGCTTCTGAGTCCAAATGATATTGTCGTTGATGCGGGAAATTCTTATTTCAAAGATACCGAGAGACGTATAGCTGATTTAGCTTCTAAAAACCTTCATTTTATGGGAATGGGTGTTTCTGGAGGAGAGCAGGGCGCAAGAAGAGGACCGAGTATTATGCCGGGTGGAGATTTGGAAGTTTTCAATTTAGTGAAGCCTATGCTGGAAGTTATTTCAGCAAAAGTAAAGGGGGAGCCCTGCACCGCTTATATGGGAAAAGGAGCTGCAGGGAATTACGTTAAAATGGTTCACAACGGTATAGAATATGCCATCATGCAATTAATCAGTGAAGCATACGATTTACTGAGAAAAGGAGCTAATCTTAACAATAACCAATTGCATGAAGTTTTCAAAAGATGGAATGAAGGCGAGATGAATTCTTTCCTTATTGAAATAACAAGAGATATTTTCCAGCAAAAAGATGATGTAACCGACGGTTTTCTTGTCGACAAGATTTTAGATAAAGCAGGAGCAAAAGGAACCGGAAAATGGACCTCCCAGGAGGCTATGGAAGTTGGGGTGTCTATTCCAACCATCGATATTGCGGTCACATCAAGAATTTTATCCGCTTACAAAGATGAGCGCGTGAAAGCTTCGCAATTATATGCTAAAGAAGAAGTAAAAACTCTTGAAAGCACAGAATTGTTCATCAAAGAGGTGGGGGATGCTTTGTATTTATCTACTTTAATCAGTTATGCGCAAGGATTGGCATTATTGGTAAAAGCTTCGGAAGAATATCAGTTTGAAATTCCGTTAAAAGATGTTGTTAAAATATGGAGAGGTGGATGTATCATTCGTTCGGTTTTATTGGAGAAATTTTATCTGGCTTATTCAAAATACGAGAACTTATCTAATATTTTATTGGATCAGGAAATTTCAGAAATTGTAAAAGATAAAATTTCTTCATTAAGAAAAACAGCGGCTTTTGCTGTATCAAACGGAATTCCAAGCTTAGGAATTCAGTCGGCTCTAGGGTATTTCGAAGCTTATACCACAGCATCTTTACCTGTAAACCTGCTTCAGGCTCAGCGTGATTATTTTGGTGCACACACTTACCAAAGAACTGACAGAGAAGGAGTCTTTCATACGTCATGGCAAAACCCAAATAACTGAATTCAACAATGAGTGACAATACAATCCTGCATCCAACAACGATCGTTATTTTTGGTGCAACAGGGGATTTGGCAAAAAGAAAGCTTTTTCCTGCCTTCTACAATTTATATATCGATGGCAGAATGCCAAAGGGGTTTAATATCTTAGCTTTAGGAAGAGCCGAAAATACGGATGAAAAATTCAGGGCTTATATTAAAGAAAATATAGAGAGTTTTTCCCGGAAGGCTGTAATCAAGGAAGATTGGGCTGGTTTTCAGGCTCACATCTGCTATTTTCAGCATCAGCTTGATGAAGAAAGCTCTTATCGGAATTTATATCAGAAACTGGAAAATTTTGATAAGGTGTACGGAATGAGAGGCAACAGACTTTTCTATTTGTCCATTGCACCAAACTTTGTATCTGTAATTTCAAATCATCTTAAAAATACGTCAATAGCATCTGATCCTGCAACAGATCGAATTATTATCGAAAAACCTTTTGGTCACAATAAAGAATCTGCCATTGAGCTAAATAACCTTCTTTCACAAACGTTCCAGGAAGAACAGATTTATCGTATCGATCATTATTTAGGTAAAGAAACCGTTCAGAATATTTTGGCGTTCAGGTTCGGAAATTCAATTTTTGAACCTCTTTGGAATCACAGACATATAGAATCGGTACAGATTACGGTCGCCGAAGAAGTAGGTGTGGAAACAAGAGCCAGTTTTTATGAGCAGACAGGAGCTTTGCGCGATATGATTCAGAACCATCTTTTGCAAATTCTTTGTATGGTTGCTATGGAACCTCCGGCTTCACTTGAATCGGGTGAGATCAGGGATCGTAAAGTTGATGTTTTAAAATCCATCCGTAGGATTTCTCCCGAAAAAGTAGATCATTATGCGGTAAGAGGACAGTACGGACGAGGCAAAGTAAATGGGGTAAAAGTAAATGGCTATCGCCAGGAAGAGGGAATTGCTCATGATTCCAATACGGAAACATTTGTCGCTATTAAGTTTTATCTGGATAATGAAAGATGGGAGGATGTTCCTTTTTATGTTCGTACCGGTAAGAAGATGAAAGAAAAGCATTCTTATATAACGATTCAGTTTAAGCCACTTCCAAATTCTACGTTTTCAGAAAGCACCTCGCTTCTGTCGGCAAACCGATTGGTTATTAATATCCAGCCACAAATGGACATCAGATTGCAGTTTATGTCTAAAAAACCAGGCTTGTCTTTAGAGCTTAAACCTGTGGAGATGATTTTCGATAATTTTGCCTGTCAGACCGATACTCCCGAAGCTTATGAAACTCTTTTATTGGAAGCCCTTGTGGGAGACCTTACACTGTTTATGCGCTCTGATCAGGTAGAAGAAGCTTGGGATGTGATAAAAACGATTCAGGAAACCTGGGAAAAAACCAAAGACCCATCTTTCCCAAATTATGCTTCAGGAAACTGGGGCCCTGATGACAGTGATGCACTGGTAGAGCGGCAGGGACATCAGTGGGTTTAAAATCTAATGAAAAGAGAATGAATATTACGATATTTAATAATCTGGATGCTTTATATAAAGAAGCAGCAGATACATTTGTTGAGCTTTCGAAAAAAGCGATTCAGAAGCATGATAAATTTGTGGTCGCGTTGAGTGGTGGCTCTTCACCGAAAGCTATTTTTAGTTTATTAGCTACTCCTGAATATGCAGATAAAATAATTTGGAACAAAATCCATTTTTTTTGGGTAGATGAAAGATGGGTTTCTCTTGAAGATGAGAAAAGTAATTTTAAGATGACTTTGGAAGTACTTTTGAATAAGGTTCCGGTCAATAAAAATCAGATTTTCCCCATGTATAAAGAGGGAATTGAGCCTGAAAATTACGCTAAAGCATACGAAGCCCAAATCAGAAATGTTTTGAGAGCTGAAGGTATTTTTGATTTCATCCTTTTAGGAATGGGTGATGATGGCCACACAGCTTCTCTGTTTCCAGGAGAAAAGATCTTACAAGAAAAAGAAAAATGGGTTGACGCCTACTATCTAAAGCCACAGGCAATGTTCAGAATTACTTTGACTGAACCTATTATCAATAAAGCTGAAAATATTCTGATTGTTACCTTTGGTAAATCCAAGAGAAGCGCTTTGAATGAAGTTCTTAATGGTGTATATAATCCTGAACTATATCCGCTACAGTTAATTGAAAAGAAAGCAGGAGTCCAGATTTTTACCGATAAAGAAGCTGGAATTTAATATCATTTAACTATAGGGACGCCTAGCCAAAAAGGCTCCCTTAACGATTGACAAGGGTGCTTAAATACTCTTGTCAATACAGTTATAGCCCCTTATGGAAATATTGGATCTTTTTTATCCTATGTCTCGGGCGATCCGCCGTGCCAAGACGCCTTTAATGTGATACCCAGGGAATGTGTAGGGAAACTTAAATATAGTTAATTGGTCTATTCGATTTGAAAATAACAGTTAAGCAAAAATACCAGGATAAGCGTATATACGAACAACTTATTTTGGTAAATTCATCTACCAATTATCAATATTGGCGGATTTTTCAAGAATGGATTTGATCAGCCCATTAAAGTACGCGTTTACGAATTGATGGCTTTTCTCCCTTTTGGGATTACCGTTACCTTTGAAATAAAATTTTTTCACGTCCATTTTATTCCAAGTGCCGTTGTAGTTCATAATTTGAGCATTAAAAGTTGGACTATTAATTCTTATTTTTCCATCTTTAAACAAAAAAGACAAGGTGTAATCGACATCATAGTAAGCAATAGCGGATGTTTTAAGTCCTCTATGTTTGTAAGCCGCTAAAGTGATCGCCTGCCCAGGAACCAAAGTTAGGCCTTCTTTGGGATTGGAATATAAGCTATTGATCGACTTTAGTACATTATCGTAAAGTTCTTGGAAAAGCAATTGCTGTGGGCAGCTCACCTGATGATGAGCAAGCATAAGCCTGTCGCAGCAGGTATGGCGCTCTTTGAGACCGAAAGTCGCAAGCCTATTCTTCCCCCTTTGGAAGAAGATATCTTGGAGGATTATTACGACGAGATGGAGCTGATTGGCTTTTGCGTAACGGGTACGCTATTCGAACTTACCAAAAGCGATTATCGGGGCGATATGCCTGCCAGGGAACTTCATCTGCACGAAGGGAAAATAATCCGCGTTGTGGGGGATTTTGTCTGTGAGAAATTTGTGAAGACAAGCGTGGCGACCTGATGAAATTTGGTACTTTTCTCGATGCCGAGGGACGATTTTTTGATACCGTCCATTTCCCGCAGAGCCTAGCCAAATATCCACTCCGTGGAGCAGGAGTCTATTTGGTTTAAGGCAAAGTTGTTCTGGAATACGGTTGCCCTTCCGTTGAGGTGATCCGCTGTGGCAAGATGCCGCTAAAACCCGATCCGAGGAGTGAATAGGACGAAAATGATCTTCATCGGGGAACTTGTTTTAATTCATATACATACTAATGTTTTAATACTAAAAATATTAGTATTAAAATGTTTTTTTACTTATATTTGTATTGTTAACCAATTTAAAAACAATGTATTATGAGTGAGTTGAAACAGTCGAAATATATCGATATTACAACAGATTATGGATTTAAAAAAGTTTTCGGATCAGATACCAATAAAGATCTTCTGATCGCTTTCTTAAACGAACTGTTTAGAGGACGTAAGATTATTGCCGACCTGTATTATAACAAAAATGAGCATGTCGGGGATACAGAGGATATCGGTACCGTTATTTTTGATCTGACCTGTACGGCAGACAATGGCGAACGTTTTATTATTGAAGTGCAGCGCACGGCGCAGGATAATTTGAAAAAGCGCATGCTTTATTACAGCAGTAAATTGATAGCGGATCAGGCACCCAAAGGCAACCGAAGGGCTTGGAATTATGCAATTAGTGAAGTTTATATCATTGTACTGATGGATGGATTTGCAATGCCTGATGCGGGGGATGAGAAGTGTTTTCTGCACGATATTTGTTTATGTTATCGAGATCATGGTAAAATATTTTATGACGATCTAGGCTTTATATATGTGGAATTGGTTAACTTTGTTAAAGCTGAGGCAGAGTTAGTTAATGATTTAGATCGTTGGCTTTATGTACTCAAAAATATGTCTTCGCTAAATGGACTTTCCACTTATTTGCGTAAGCCTATTTTTGAGAAGTTATTTCAGTTAGCAGAGTATAGCAAACTAAAACCGGAGGAACGAGAGATGTACAACGTAAGTTTAAGGAATAAATGGGATGCCGAGAGTATCCGAAGTAGTCAGGAGGATCAATTGAAACGAGCGCGCGAAAAAGCAATGGCTGAGGGAAAAGCTGAAGGAAAAGCCGAAGGGAAGGCGGAAGTAATAAAAAATCTTTTGTCTTCGAATAAGTTTTCGATATCGGAGATAGCCGAATTAGCGGACGTCACTGTAGAGTTTGTAAAGCAGATCGAGGCAGAGAAGGCTAAAGGAAAATAAAACAGATTACAATATAAGATTTTAAGGTCACTTGGATACTGTCTAAGTGGCCTTTTTCTTTTTTATAGGTTAAGTTGGTCTTAGACAATACTATTTTGAATAAGCTCTCATTTAAATAAAATAATTGTGAAGCAGGGAATACGAACTCAACTTTTTTATAAAAAGATCAAACGAAGGCGAACTAACCATTGTTATAAGAGTACTTTCATAAATTAGGTTAATAACAGGTAGTAAAAACCTTGAGATCCCCTCCTCAAGGTTTTTTTATTTTTTTCAAACGAGTAAGACATTACAATTGTTTCTTATACGAAAAATGAGAAGATTGCTTTTGCTGGCTTGATTTGCACTTGTTAGGCCAGCATTTTTTTGAAACCGACTATCCCATTATTGGGATCATAACTATATATATCAGGGCTGGTTTATTCCGGCCTTTTTTGTGCCGACACAATCAGTATCATAGGGCTTTTGAGTTCGTCTGCCATTCAGGCAACATGGTTAACCATCTCCATGTTAGGCTGTGGTCCAGTAACTAAGTTGATCGCAAAGTTATGGGCCAGCAGGGTTGTAAGGTATGTGGTAAGTGTCCTATGTTATTTTATTACATTGTTTTGTAAAAAGTGTGTTTCCCGCCTTGCTTCTCCAAAGTAATGGTCTACGGGCCAGTACAACTTGTTTGCGGCTGCATCGTAGATTCAGTCTTGGTCGGGTCTAGTAGTGAATATCGGATACTCAACAGAAAACACAAAACTGCCGCCCGGCTTTAGCCAACGGTTGATATGTATGCGGAGCAGATCAAAGTCTTTGATGTAATGGAATATAAGGGAACAGATGACGCATGATTCCGCGTATGCCTAGTTCTCCAAAATATTTTAATTTGAATTAATTCTTTTTTTATTAAAAAACTATTCAAATAAAATTGTTGTTTTGTTATAAACTTTAAATTTCTATAGCATATTACAACCTTATGCAGAATCAAAGGTACCCTAAAAACGATAACAGTGACCACCTCATCATGGATAATGATTATAAGTTAGTCGCTGACATGATTAAGAAAGATCTTTTTGGAGTGCTCCTTAAAGCGAAATTGATTTGTAATACGGAAATGGCGGTGTTGACTTTATTCGACAACAGTAAAAATTTTGTACGGACCTATTTTCATGATGTCGATGGAAATATAAGTATCGATAAAGTATTTTTGGACTATGTGTTTGATGACAACGGCACGCTAGAATTTCCAGACCTTAGCAATGAACTTCCTTCGCAGCGCAATTCAGTGATTTTCCAGAATTTTGGAATACTGTATTATTATGAAGCACCACTCATCAATCACGAAGGAAAAATAGTTGGTTTTTTAAGCGTTATGGATAGTAGCTCAAACAAGCTTTCTGATAATCAACAGACTCTTTTTTCATTATTGTGCACAGAAGTTCTTGGCTTACTTCAAGAGAAAAACCAGCACCTCCAGTTAACTAGTAAATTGGAATATGCGAAATCTACACTAGACATGACCAGTCAGGTGGCCAGAGTGGGGAGCTGGGAGTATGATTTAGTTGATGATTATATCGATTGGTCTGAAATGACAAAGATTATTCATGGGGTTCCAAAGGATTATCGTCCAACTATTAAAACAGCAATTGAGTTTTATAAAAATCCTCAACATAGGATTAAAATTGTTCAGGCTATCAATAGTGCAATCGCTACAGGAGCTTCATGGGATCTTGAATTAGAAATTGATACCTATCAGGGTACAAGCTTGTGGGTTAGAGCACTAGGGAAAGCAACTTTTGAAAAAGGGAAGTGCGTTCGACTATATGGCACTTTTCAGGATATTGATAAACGTAAACGTTCTGAGGCGGAATCGATTCGTTCTAAGAAATTGCTCGAAGATGTGTTGAATGCCACTACTGCAGTCGCTATCATAGCAACTGACGCAGAAGGGTTGATAACACTTTTCAACCGGGGCGCAGAAAATTTATTAGGGTATAAAGGTAATGAAGTGATCGGTAAAATTACGCCGACATTATTTCATAGCAGTAGGGAAGTTAAAGATCGAGCGAAGGAACTTGAAAGTAAATTTGGGTATCCGATTAGTGAATTTAGGGTGTTTGTCGAGATGGCAGAGCGCTACGGATCCGAGCAAAGAGAATGGACTTATATAAAAAAAGATTTTACGCGACTTTACGTATCTCTAGCAGTCACTGCAATGCGCGATATTTCTGGTCAGATTATAGGTTATCTTGGCATTGCCACAGACATCACGAAGATTGTTCTTCAAAGAGAAGAATTAGAGAAAGCTAAAAAGCTTGCTGACCAGGGTAGCGTGGCGAAGTCAGAGTTTCTCGCTAATATGAGTCATGAAATTCGTACACCTCTTAACGGAATTATAGGTTTTACGGATTTGATGAGTCGAACAAAACTAGACGATACACAAAAAGAATATGTTTCTATTGTCGATCAGTCTGCTAATCTTCTTTTGAGCATCATAAACGATATACTTGATTTTTCTAAAATTGAAGCCGGCAAATTGGAGCTTTCGATTGAAAAAAATGATTTGTATGAGATGTTTGCTCAGGTTACAAGTTTGATTGACTTTCAGTGGAAGGCCAAGAAATTGGATTTTCGGGTAAATTTATCAGAATCGCTACCGCATTATGTTTGGGTTGACTCACTTCGACTCAAACAGGTGCTCATGAATCTTCTAAGTAATGCAATAAAATTTACGGACAAGGGAAGTGTTGCACTACATGTCGATGTACTATCCTCGGACGAAAACTCCACCACGCTGCGCTTCAGTGTAACGGACAGCGGAATAGGTATTAAACCAGAAAAACAGCAAAAAATATTTGAAGCATTTTCTCAAGAAGATGCTTCAATAAGCAAGAGATTTGGCGGAACAGGGCTTGGACTTAGTATTTCAAATCAATTGCTAAAAATGATGGATAGTAAACTAAAATTGGAGAGCGAATATGGGAAAGGGAGTCAATTTTATTTTGAAATAACATTAAGGTCGCA
The DNA here is from genome assembly GCF_002472745.1 of Sphingobacterium sp. UBA7253. Lineage (NCBI taxonomy): Bacteria > Pseudomonadati > Bacteroidota > Sphingobacteriia > Sphingobacteriales > Sphingobacteriaceae > Sphingobacterium > Sphingobacterium sp. UBA7253. The sequence continues at coordinate 9,217 of NZ_DKSP01000055.1, forward strand.
AAAGGGGGATGTGTATGAATGGAAACTTTTAGAATCCTTAAAGGTTATGATAGTTGCCCGACAAGATGCCGATCGAGCTAATATTGCATTGATGTTGTATTTGAAGAAAGTTAATGTCTCGTTGGCCGATAACGGATTTGAAGTTCTTCAAATGTTGGCCAAAGGTGAGCGGTATGATGCGATTATTATTGATAATGATCTACCTATAATGAACGGTATCGATACGATAAAAAAAATTAGGGAAAAGTCACTCTACAAAGGAGTTGGACAGCCCGTAGTTTTAATGTTATCCGTCCTTGAGACCAACCCAGCCCGTATTGCTGAAAGCAGCCATATTATTCATTGTATTAATAAACCAGTTAAAGTAGATCAACTGTATTCAACATTAGTTGCTGCATTACAGCAGGATGAAGAAACGATCAAATATGCCGAAAAAGAAACGGCCTTTTTGGAAAGAAAATACAAGATTTTAATTATTGAAGACAACAAATTTAATATGTTGCTTACTAGAACCATTGTACAGAATGTTCTTCCCAATGTGGAAATCATAGAGGCGGTCGATGGGGTAATGGGATTTGAATTGTTCAAGGAGAATAGGCCTGATTTGGTCTTCATGGATATACAGATGCCTGAAATGAATGGTTATGAGTTAACTGGATTGATTAGAAGAAATGAAGAGGGGAGGATACATACGCCAATTATAGCATTGACAGCCAGTAATATTAAGGACGAAAAGGAAAGGTGCATTTCGTGTGGAATGGATGATTTTGCTGTGAAGCCTTTTGTTAAAGAAACATTGCTGGAGCTTTTGAGAAAATGGTTGATAAATGACAGCAATAACTAGGTATGAAAGACTTGTATATGATTTAGTCAATAATGGCTATTCGGGTTAACGAGGTTTAAACTTGTCGCTAAGTCAAAGTTGATAATTCCTTTATTTTATAGCGCGCTATTGGCTAAATTTGATAGATTTCTTTAATGCATGAAAAACAAAAAGACACAGGCTTTAATTCCATGGCTCGATACCATTAGTCAATTTTTCGATACTTTTAGGATTGGCACAGCTGTGAATGATTTATTTAACGTCATGCGGATTGAAGACCAGGCAAAAGGCAAATTGCTTTTCATGCCGCTTTTCCGAGGTAATTTTTTTCGTATTTTAATCTGCAAGACACAGGGGCCCAGATTCCTGCTTCCTGACGAAACCATCTATACTTCAGCTAACAGTATTTACTTTGCATATCCCGGTAAAATGGAAAGCTGGCAGCGTGAGGAAACGATTTATGGCTATCTCATTTGTTTTACGTCCGAATTTGCTGGAATAGACCCTCTAAAACCCAAATTTGAAAAAGATTACCCATTTTTTATGCGTGGGGCCAATTCACTTCTGAGGCTTTCGCAGCAAGATATGGACAAGGTATCGCATACAGCCGAAACGCTGCTTCTTGAAATGAAATCGGGACAGGAGGATAATTTTGAAATGATGCAAACTTTATTAAAGGTATTGCTTATCCAAATCCGTCGTCTGTATTATAAAGATAAGGAGGTAAAAACTCCTTTTCAGTTAAAACAGGCCTCCCTGATGGTCAAGTTTAGAAAAGTGCTCGATGCTTATGCTATTGACGCCCCCGATATACGAAAAGAAGGAAGGCCAACGGTTCGAAAAATCGCAGATGAACTGAATCTCACAGCTAGCCATTTGAATTTTTTAGTAAAAAAATATACCGGGCGCACGGCGTTGTTTCATATTAATGAAAAGCTAGTGCTGGAAGCAAAAAGTCTTTTAATGGATATACTTGAACAAGC
>NZ_DKSP01000225.1:0-3612 GCF_002472745.1 Sphingobacterium sp. UBA7253
ATAGTATTTTTCACTATTGCAACTATGTAGCAAAAACATTAAATGCAATTAAATTGCAAATAAATTACAATAGGATGAATTATTGAAATCATGGTTATTTATCAGTATTGAAAACCTGGGCTATGCTTAAATATCTTTGCTGATGAAAATGAATATCATCACAAAAACAAAAACATGAAAACTATAAAGACATTTTTAGCAGCTTCATTATTTCCATTGCTTACGATGCAGGCCAGCGCACAAAAATTGGATAAGATGCTTTGGTTTAACGAACCAACAGAATGGAACATCAAAGACAATTCACTTTCGATGTTCGTTACGCCTAAAAGCGATTATTGGCGTATCTCTCATTATGGATTTACAGTAGACGACGCCCCCTTTTTCTATACGCTACGCGGGGGAGAGTTTGAAGTCAAGGCAAAGATCTCGGCGAACTACCAAACCCGCTTTGACCAAGCAGGTCTCATGCTGCGCATTGATCATGAAAACTATATAAAAGCAGGGATAGAATTTGTGGATGGAAAATACAATTTGAGTACGGTCGTTACGCATAAAACGAGTGATTGGAGCATTATTCCAATAGATAAGGAAATCCCTTTTATTTGGATCAAAGCGATACGTCGATTAGATGCTGTCGAATTTTTCTATTCTTTTGATGACAAGGAGTATATCATGATGAGGAATGCCTGGCTGCAGGATAATCACCCTGTTATGGTTGGTTTAATGGCAGCTTCACCAGACGGCAATGGCTTTCAGGCGAAATTTGACTATTTTACGATCAAACACCTTGCAGATCAACGTCGAAGCAAATGGCTGAAAGAGAATAATTCAAACTAAAAAATATCGACGCCCGTCTAAGACAGCCCCATAGACGGGCGTCATCTTAAGTCAGTATGTCCTGCTGCATCTTGTTAAACACACTCACTGCTTCATATGAATTTCGTACACGAAGCTTTTGGAGTATATTTTGCCGATGCCTGTTAACGGTATTAATGCTCAACCCTAGTTTTTCGGCAATTCGTTTACTAATCATCCCCTCCTTGATGCAGCTTAAAATTTCTTTCTCTCGTGTACTAATCGAAGTTTTCGCACCATAGCCATCTAAGTGATGGACTACGCCTGTTACCTGATTGAGGATATAATTTCGAAGATTGATTGAAGTTTCAGTTTCTGGTAGTAAGGTATAACAGCATAAAGCCAGCTGGGGGAATTCCGGTCCTGGGGTGTCCAAGTAAAAAATCTGATGGGACAGCTGGATGATTTGCCCCTCTCTCCCTTCGACCCGAAGTATACTGTTTGCTTGATAATTGAATCGCTCCGCCAGATCCTTTTTTTTGACCAAGTTGAGAAATTGAAGCTCCAAAGCATGCTTAATGGCCAAATCATCGGGGTAAACACGTTCGAGAAGAAAATCTTCCCAAATACCGTTTATTTCCAGCTTCTTGTCATATGAAGGAAGGTAAAGTCGTTCTGCAATTGTCCCCATATAGGTATAACTCCATTTTGCCGTCAGGTCACTCAGTACGACTATACCGTTATGAATGTCGGCAAAAGTTTTTGCGTAACTCTTATAGTGTTTTAACACAGATAAATCGATGTTGCTATTTCGTAATCTACGCTCAGCAAAATTTCTATCTAATTTTTTTTTGATCTCCGATTTCATTTTATACTTAAAAGCTTCGTTTTAGGTCTTTAAAAAGAAAGTCCAATTCGGAGATAAGGCAAGGTTGCTTCTTTACTGAACCCTATTACTCCTTGAATAGTTAATAGATCTCCTGGCATAAAATAAATTCCGCCACCATATCCCATATGCCAGTCATTGGAATTTTCATGACTCATCCAGACTCTTCCTATATCATAGAAACCAATTGCCCCGACTGTTCCAGGAACGATATAAGAAGAGTAGCTAAATAATTTCAATCGCATGTCAAAATTATTATAAAGCGCTGTTTTCCCAGTAAATCGCCGAGAATTATACCCTCTTAAGCTCATTTCTCCTCCAATTTGTGCGTGCTGATAAAAATAGGGATCTCCCCATACCGCATCAAATCCCACACGATTAGCAAAAGTAATATAGTTGTCGGCAACCGTTTTATAAAAACTCATGGAATGCTGTAATTTTGTATAGTTGCGGCCCTCCCCTCCGATTTCAGCATTCCACCCCAATCTAGTGTGAAAATGTACTCCCGATTTTGGATTACTGATATTATCGCGGGTATCGTAATCTATACCAGTGGTGACCCCAGTGAAGAAATTACTCCCATAGATAGGTTCCGATGGATATTTTTGATGGAATTCCTCAAAATAACGTCCAACATTATTCGATTCTTTACTCGTATAATATTCGGAAGAAGATCCATAGAACACCTTGAATTTAGGTTCTAGGTACTTTTCCAGAAAAATGTCACCGCTCACAAGATCAAATCGATTTCGGTAATACGAAATGCGCTTTGAATCCGATTTATCGAAAATAGTATTGTTTCCATATCCAAAGAAATTACTCAGGTTTTTGGGACCAAGGGACGAAAGATGAATATAAAGATCATGCCCTGCAATGAGATCTTTATAATTCCCTTTGTAATCAAACATAAATGATTCGCGACCGGTCAAATAACTGCCTAGAAACTGATGCCGATAGGCATAAGGCTTCTTTCTGAACCCCTGATTCTCGATCATATACCCCAGTCCAAAAATAAGTCCACGATCAACCCCATAATCTAGGTTAAAAACGACCCCTTTACGGTCATAGATAAAATTTTCATAGTCAAACTTATGGACAGCGCTGTCTTTGCTCAACTTCAGATGAATAGCATCATCAACCTGCATAGCACCCGGCACCTGATTTTTACCATCATAGATATAAACTTTGCTACCATTGGCAAATTTATCAGTTGTACGATATAGATTCTGTCCATCCCCCCCAATTAGCCGGATCTTTATGGGCGATTTGCCCGATCCATGTAACTTATATTCGTCAGTGCCCGATATGCCATATATACGAACTTCTTTGGTCTGATCAAGTACAAAGGTGCGTTTTAGCAATTTTCGTCCTTCGGTACCATCTTTTTTCTTGTTGTGGATATTGACAGTGACCGAGCCATCCTTATTGTAATCGACATCCACAAATTCAGATTTGGCGGACAATGGTAGTTCAACGACACGCGCAAGAAATCGATAATAGGTCAGTCCGCTTTCCATCAGCTCGTCCCTTCTTGAACGAATATTTGTTTCCAATTCATTCGCACTCATTTTCACAATTGTATCAGGCATCGTTAACATCGCTTGATGAATCAACGAATCCGTCAGTGTTTTCTGAACAAACTGTATTTCGTCAATCCATTCATCCTCTGTAAGATGAGTGAGAAAAAAATGATCAAAAGTACTCGCATTAAAATTCCAATGGGGCACATTTCGAATATGTGGACTAAAGGGTTGCAAATGAGCCTTCAGCCATTGATAGGAAAGTAATGTGGGAAATACCCCCGAAGTTTTATAATATACCTTATCCCGATCCCTTGGGACGGGAGTATAGATCTTTTTACCTTTTTCCTTTTCGGGATCCCAACGCCAATTATCCTGATGACGATCCCAGTCCCCAAGCGTAAAATCGAG
>NZ_DKSP01000225.1:3758-8052 GCF_002472745.1 Sphingobacterium sp. UBA7253
AATCGAGCATCCGCGCACGTAGTGTGAGCTTCTGATCAATTTGCGTATCGTTGTCTTCCAACACTTTACGCATTACTTTTGCGCTATTATCTGTTTTTTGATCCTCAAAAGGGGTGCGCGCCTCAAACATGTAGGCCCTATTTTTAAATACCTCACGATACTCGCCGAACCTAGGGTCATCTCCTACAAAAACCAGTTCTGGCGAAGCTGAAGGAATACCTAAGGCTTTATTAAATGGCGGAACGGTCAATGCACCAAATGGATGATGTATCGAAATCTGATCTTGTACTATATCTTTTGCAAATGTCTTTCGAAGGCTTTCCGGTAGGCTACGTTCAGGGTATTTCTGAATAGACCTAAGAACCCACTCCCTACCCATAGAATCTACCAGTCGAAGTGACTGTGTCTGCATGCCACCACCCAACTTAACAATCTGAAGCCCGCCCCGCTCTGTAGCGAGATCCATCACACGCATCTTAACAGGAGTATTATATAATTTACGGTAACTATCTCCAAGCCAAAATCGATGCAGTAAACCCACTCGGTCATATTCAGGTGCGATCACCGTGGTAATACTGTCCATACGTTGTGCATGCGAATTAAAAACACAGCAACAGGCAATTAATGTAAAGATTCTTCTCATTTTATCTAAGTCGGGTCTTCGAGAAATCAACAGTCGATACAGGTAGAATGTTTGATGGTCTCGATATCTAATTGGGCTAAAGTTCACCTTTTAAAGCAAAGAATCAAAAACTTTCTGCTCCTTTTTTAGTATAAAACCACTATTTTGATAAAACTTATGGCTCTCGGTCCGAATGATATTGCATCTTACACGCAAACGGTAGCAATCGAGGGACCTAGACCAATCGGATGCCGCATGCAATAATAATCGGCCTAGCCCCCGACCTCGATATTCTTCATCGACAACCAAGCCAATGATTTCTACATAAACACCAGTCTCCATACTGATGACCTGATGAAGTTGAATCCAGCCAACTGTTTTATTGTCAATAATCCCCACAAATACAGCATACTCCTGCTTCCGCAACAGATCCTCCAAAATAGTTTTCGTTCCTTCAATATCGGCTGGATAACCCAGCTGTTCGGTCAAGGTTGCGAGATCCGGAGCATCAGATAATACCGCTTTTCTTATGTCCATACTATAAATTTGTTTCCTATGTTGTAGAACAAGAATAGGTTTACCAATACATTAACTATACCTCAGGTTGATCCAGCAGTCGCCGGTGATAGTTTATTTGGCCAAGGTGATAAGTTAGATGGGTGGTCAGATGAACAAGCAAATACTGCGTTGTTGTTTTTTCCTCAAACACGAGTATGGGATATATCTCAAGAAGGTTCTCCTCCGACAACAGATCCAGAGAACGTGTAACCACATCAATCGTATCATCTATCTGATCTAATAATCGTGTTCGAGGAATGTCTTTTAACGAAAACTCAGCCGCTCGATCTCTGATATACCCAGTCTTGCCTATTTCAGTACCAATATATGTTTGAAGATTTCCGATCAGGTGTAAACATAAGTTGCCAGCTGAATTGGAAATATCACGTTCAATAAGCCATATATTTCCTTCCTGTTTGTACAAAGAAATTTCATCACGCAGCCTGTTTAAGTCCCGTCGGAAAAGGTTTTTTAAAGTTTCTATAAGCATAGACTAAATTTAGGTATATTTTCTACCAAAAAAGCAACTTCTATATCAACACATCAACTTTAGCCGTCAATGGCCATATGTATACGAATGAAAAGTATACATCTCCACATGATATTATGTAATTTTAAACTACTTAAAGCCCAGTAACCATGAAGATAGTTTCAAATTCCCCAAAGAAAACTTGGGTAATTTTTAGTGTAATGACAGTTGCGGCCACCATTCTCTTCGCTAAATGCGATAGTCCATCCGATGGAAATGACAGATTGGGCTTTCCAATTCCTTTTTATGAATATATTGGCGGCAAACGCTCAATTGAACCTGAGAATCGAAGTAGTTTCAATTTTATTTGTCTTCTTTTCGATCCTATTATCTATTTGGACTTGCTTATTTTTTCACATTTTTAATCAAGAGATCTAAAAAATAGTGTACATTGAAATGGAATTAATCGACCAAATTATTTCCATCTTTTTTACAAGTTTTAAGCTAAACCGCCTTTACGATGAAGAGGAGCACAAAAATAACCAACCAAAGTATCGAATCTGCAGGACTTCCCAAAGACCCTAAACATGCCATTGCTGAATATATCTGGAATGGATTTGATGCAAAAGCCACACAGATCGAACTCTCCATAGACAGTAATGAATTAGGCTACATTAATCGTATAAGCATACAGGACAATGGTGAAGGCATACCCCTAGAGACACTTTCTTCCTCATTTGGAAACTTTTTGGATTCTATAAAAAAGAACAGCCTCAAACGCAGCTCCTATACAAGAGGAAAAAAGGGAAAGGGCCGATTTTCTTTCTCGCTTTTTGCAACGCGTGCAATTTGGAATACTGTTTTTCAGAAGGATGAATATTTCTCAAACTACCGAATTCAAATCGATCGCGAAAGTAAAGAGCAATACGATATCAGTGAAAGCTCGCCGGTAGGACATAAAAATACAGGAACACAAGTTACTTTTGAAGGCGTTTTTGGACTTAATGCTACTGTTTTTGAAAGCGATGACTTTAACAATTTCCTCGCACAAGAATTCGGTTGGTTTCTTTACTTGAATAAGGAAAGGGATTACGCCATACGCGTCAATGGAAAGCTGTTGGTTTATGATCATTTAATCCAGGAGACAGACCAGCTTTCGTGGACAGGCTATAGCCCGGATCGTGATACTTCTTATCATTTCACCATCAATTACATTCGCTGGAACCAGCAAATTGGTGATCGATATTATTATTATTTTCTTAATAGTGATAAAAAGGAAATTGCCAAAGTACTTAGCAGTTTCAATAATAACGCGATCAATTTCCACCACTCTGTCTATGTGGAATCTACTTTCTTTGATCATTTCGAACAACAAGATATCCTCCTATCTACAGAAGATAATCTTTTCTCGGGGAAAGCCAAACAAGTTATTTATCGAAATTTACTTGCTGAATTACGTGATTTACTCGATAGAAAGCAAAAAAAATATGTACTTGAGCACGCTGTCGCTGTAAAATTAACAGATCTTGAAAGAAAGGGCCTACTACCCGCCTACAACAACTCGGAAGAGGATAAAAAAAGAAAAAACCTATTGTTAGCATTAGTACAGGAATTATATATTGTAGATCCACGCATTTTCTTCGGCATTAAAACAGACCTTATCCGCACCTATCTTGGTTTCATCGACCTGTTATTACAATCGGAAAAAAGTACGGAAATTCTCCCTATCATCGAACAGGCACTTCCCCTAACTGAGAAAGAAAAGAATCGCATAAAACAGATTGTAACCCTTGCTGCAAGCCCTGAAAACGCTTCTTCCAAACCGAAAAAATAAGGCCTTTTTATTTAATGACTTTTAGATGTCAATAAATAAAATTAAAAGTATCACTTTTGCCTAACACTGTTAAATTATTTACACATTAGCATGGGTAGTAAAGAACGCATACAACGGCTCAAAGATGAAAATAGAACCAATATTCTAGATGCTGCGCTCCAAATCGTCAAAGAAGAAGGATGGCAAGCCCTGAGTATGCGCAAAATTGCAGATATCATTGAATATACTGCCCCCATGATATACGAGTATTTCGCCAATAAAGATGCCATTTTGATGGAACTTGCCAACCAAGGCTATCTCCTGCTTGCCAAAAAAGTAAAGCAAGCCAAATCAACTGAAACCGATCTGGAGAAGCAATTGGAAGCAATGTGGTTTAGCTATTGGGATTTCGCCTTCGAAGAACGGGAATTATATCAGTTAATGTTCGGTGTGGGAACTGCCTGTTGTGGATTTGAAAAAACGTATAAATGTGCAGAATCCCATGGGAAATTGATAAGTGATGTCATCCGTGAAATCATGAAAGAGAAAAATCCATCCGAAGAATTGATCTGTAGAAAGTATTTCACCTACTGGTCTATTATACATGGATTGATTTCGATCAATCTGGTAAACCAAGGTAATGGCGAAAATACCAATCAAGAAGTATTAAAGGATGCTATTTACGGCATCACACGCTCCCTGACTGACTAAATTTTTTTACAGCAAAAAATACAACGTTAAAAAATCTAACACCGTTAAATACACCAAAACTTCAATTTTTAATATCACATGACACATCTGTCCTAAATAAATTTTAGGATTGGATTTCTGT
>NZ_DKSP01000076.1:0-2257 GCF_002472745.1 Sphingobacterium sp. UBA7253
CGAAAGGTATTCAGATCTGAACCGCAGAATCCAACATAGTCTACCTTTACGAGGACATGTCCATCCTTAACAGTCGGTTGCGGAATATCCATGATTTCCACACGTCCCTCTTTCACTATTTTTATTGCTTTCATTTATAAATGGCATCAAGATTTAAATAACAATTGCGTTGATTATGAATTGTACCAAAGCTCATATCGGAATTGATGAGATTTCCTGTTTTGGAATCTTTACCGGTCATTGTTGCCATTGTCGAAATCCGCAATCTGAACATCGGGGCAATATTTTCTCGTACCATAGAGATCTTTATTGGTTGCCAGGTTTTTCATCCAGTCTGTATAGGTGCTCACCTTACCGTCCAGTTGTGTAAACTTTGCACCGTTTTCGCACCACAGCGTCATAAACTTTCTAGGGTCCCCCTCTTCAAATTCATCATGCGCCATTTTATTCGGAGCCAGGTTCCACCAGGCCCCACCGGTACCATCAAACATGCCTATTTCCTGCCATCGCCACGAACTTGATATATCGTCCCCTAGCCAGCCCGGCCCATTGTAGAGTTGTACCTCGAACACAGATTCTTGATTATTTTCTTTCGCCTCCAAAAAATTGTCGCTATAGGAAGACATCAATTGATACTCCTTGCTATCAATCACGCTTTTCAACTGGATCTCAGCATTGGCAAAATCCGCTGCCTGTCCTTTTGCGAGGATGGGTTTATACAAATAAGTTTTGGCCAGGTAAGCCTGTGCTGCACCTTTGGTTGCCCGACCGATCATTTTACTGTCGGCATAGAGTGCTGCCCGCGTTGGCAACAATTCCGATGCTTTCTTAAAATCATCCACGATCAGCGCATACACGGCACCCGCCGCTGCGTTGCCCGGATAATAATCTTCGTTGGTCTCGACAGGTTTATTGATCAGCGGAATGGTTTCGCCAAACAACATGCTCAGGTGCAAATAGTTCAGTGCTCTCAAAAAATACGCTTCCCCCAAGAGTCTATTCTTTCTATTTTGATCTATTTCGCCTTCAAACTTCTGAATCCGATCGATGGCTAAATTAGCCGCAAACACCCCGTTCCAAAAATCTCTCCAGGTCTGGGCGGCCATCCCATCGCTCGCAGGGGTATTGTAGGTATCCTGATACATGGGTTCCCATTTGAAGGTATGATTGTAATCATCCCCAGGAGCCAAAAGCTCGAAATACAAACTGCGCGCATATCCACCCTGTGTGCGGCCGATTAACGCTTGGTAGGCCGGTATGACCGAATTTTCCAATTGATCTGCTGTTTTATAATAGGTGTCTGTCGACAATTCCTGCGGGTTGGAGAGATCCAGATTCGGTTTGCAGCTTGAAAACTGTATCAGCAATGCAGCAGCTGCGAGTTTTATATATTTTCTATTCATGATGTCAATAAGGGATTAGAATGTAAATTGAATACCCATAAAATACTCTCTTGAATTTGGAAAGCTCAACCCCCAAGGCGTTTGCCCATCGATACCACGGCTTAGATTGGAGCGTGTATCGCCCGAGCCCACTTCAGGATCATAACCTGAATACTTGGTAAAGGTCAGTAGGTTTTTTGCGCCTATGTAAAACCGCAGTCGGTCGATCTTCCAACGTTCAAGTCTAGGACTTGAAAAACTGTAACCAATGTTGAGGACTTTAAGCCGCAAATAAGAACCATCCTCCACAAACCTGTTGGATGCCCTTAAATTTTGATTCGGGTCGCCGAGTACAGCGCGTGGAATAGTAGTATCTGTATTTTTTGGATAGACCGTAGTTTCACCAGATACCGGATTTTTGAAGACAAGCTCCTCCGCACGATAACGATCCAGAGTCGATGCAAAATTATTGTAGTAATGGTACATTCCCTCGCCCCAATAGCGGCTATTGTTGTAGATGTCGTTTCCTTTACTTCCCTGCCACATCATCGACAGATCAAATGTGCCAATCGAACTGTTGTAGTTTACATCAGCATTGAAGCCGTAACTAAAATCAGGTATTGGGCTTCCCAAAAAATCCTTATCCTGATCATTTAAGACCTTGTCGCCATTTCGGTCATTGAAGCGTACATCGCCCAATGCTGCGTGGGGTGCAAAAGCTTTATCGGCATCCAATTGTGCCTGACTGGTATATAAACCGTTGGTGGTGTAGCCCCAAAATTCCCCTACCGAACGACCAACTGCTGTTCTTGTGACGTTTTCACCCCCAGGAGAGATACTTCCCCATAAAATTTCATTATTGTTGCCCAGACTCA
>NZ_DKSP01000076.1:2347-3951 GCF_002472745.1 Sphingobacterium sp. UBA7253
CTCAGCACGCGGTTTTTCACAAAAGAAATATTGGCGCCGATACGATAGCCAAAATTACCGACCTGATCTTTGTAGGAAGCCAGGATATCCCAGCCCCGATTCCGTATGCTACCGGCATTCAGCACGGGAAAGTTGTTACCATAGCCTGCGGTAAACGAAATGGGTACATTGATCAGCATGTCCTCGGTCTTTTTATTATAGTAATCAACTGTCAAAGCCAATTTATGATCAAAAAGCTCCAGATCGAGACCAAGATCAGTTGAATACTGACTTTCCCATTTTACATTCGGATTCGAGGGAGTCTGTGGCAGGGCCCCCGTGACCATCACATTGTTCAGGTAATACCAGACATGGTCGAAACTAACTGTCCGTTGATACTGATATTGTGCAATATCCGAATTACCCAAAAGCCCGTAACTAGCTCGGAGCTTCAATTCGCTGATCGCAGGAAATGCTTTCATGAAAGATTCCTGACTGATCCGCCATCCCGCTGATACCGAAGGAAAGTTTCCATAGCGGTATTGATTGCTAAAGTTGGCCGATCCATCCCGTCGCATATTAAATGTCAACAAGTAGCGGTTATCATAATTATAGTTGACACGTCCCAGCATGGAATACATGGCAGACTGTCCCACACCTGACCCCACAAGACGGGAACTCGCCAGGGATGCCGAATTAAGGATCAAAACATCCGGACTCGGCAAACCACGGGCCCCAGCATTGACAGCATTATACCGGGATTCTTCTGAAGTGATTCCCGCCAAAGCCGAAATCGCATGCTTACCAAAGTTATTTTCATAAGTCAGCGTGTTTTCAAATAACCAGCGGTTATTCTGACTGCTGGAAATATTGAGTTCATCCGGATTATGGTTCTGATATTGTCCGACAGAGTAGTTACCTATATACCCCTCATTCCGCACCCGGCTAAGGTCGATCCCCATATTAAATTTGTAAACCAGGCCTTTTATAATCTCATAAGTAGCCCAGGCATTGCCGTTTACCGAAAAGTTGTCATTGACGTTTTTATTGAGGTATGCATTTGCCAATGCACTCTGAACATCCGTTCCATTGCCAGCTCCGGCAAAACCAGTGCTGCTGTTGGCATCGTAGAGCGGTAATGTCGAGGACCACTTTTGCGCATCGATGATATTTTTGTCGCTCCAGTTGCGGCGGGTGTAACCTAAGGAAAGGGTTTCGCCTATCTTGAGTTTTCCTTTGGTAAAATCAGAGATAAATTGGGCGCCATAATACTTATTTTTATCTTGAATAATAATGGATTTGTCTGTCGCATAGATACCGCTAAGCCGAAAATTGGCGTTTTGAGATCCGCCGGAAACCGAGAGATTATGCCGTTGATAATTGCCCGTCTGCAGCAATTCGTCCATCATATTATACCCGTGCCCGATGTCGGAGGGTTTAGACAGCGCGGCCAGATAATCTTTGCGCGAAGGATCCTTATTGTACATTTCCTCATTAATCAATTCGGCCAGTTGCTGTCCGTTCAGCAGAGGTATATTATGGGAAATATTTTTGATGCCGGCGAAGGCATTATAATCGAGCTTCACCTCTCCGGCTTTACCCCGTTTTGTGGTGACCAAAATAAC
>NZ_DKSP01000036.1:0-2648 GCF_002472745.1 Sphingobacterium sp. UBA7253
TAATAAGCTTTTCTATATTAATTTAACCAGATTTCATCACAGGCTATAAGAGGCTTTCGCTTAGGATGATACCGCCATTCGGGTAGTTTTGCCAAAGGTGCAGCATAAACTCGGATCACTTTAACACTGTCATTTAATAATACTTGATAAGGTATCTTGTCCAAGGTGTAATCCTCCTCAACGGATTCAAGCTTACTGAGAAATACATCTTGGAAATCTTTTCCATTCTTAGATACCGAAATTCGAATTTCTTTTGGTGGAAATATCCAATGTCGGGCATCCTTTAGAAAATTAAGTGTTATGGTATCTATTCGCCTTTCCTGTTCAAAATCAAAAGTAATATCCATCGGCTCCCCGTTCCATAGCAACCAATTATAGCTATAATCCATATAGCCCGGCACACTATCTGTAAGTGTTTTTAGTCCATTGGCAGGGAAAGAAGGATCAAATGGATATCTCAACTTAATATTTGCTTCAGAGGCCTTATTTGCTCTAACGCCGGCTTTGAATATTTCAGACCACTCCTTTGCATAACTATCGGGTGATGCGCCAGCTTCGGCAAGCTCTATAACGTCCAATTTTTTTGCATCTTCAACAAATTGTGTTACTTTACGACTCACCTTTTGTCTCACAACCCAACGCTCCCCCTCTTGTTCAAATATACCATGTTGATGCGGTCCATAAAATCTTGCTTGTTGCAAATAGGTATAATCCAACCCAAGTCCAATACGCCTGACACGGGATTCCACTAAAGGATTACCTTCACTGGCTATTTCCGCTTTTTCTAATAATGTACTATACTTATCCATCGCCTCTGGACTTAAAAAGTCATGCCTATTATCAATCGGGTTTCCGTAAATGGATAAAGCTGATGAAGGCCCGGGCAAGTGATTTCTTCGTTCAGCAAGATATGCTTTAATAAAGGGTCCAGCCTTGCCATAATAGCCCTCGATAAACTCGTTGGTTAGCTGTTCTTCTGAAAGCGTCGTATCCCAGGCGAGGTTAGCCAATATATAGGCATTTAGCTCCGCCATATCACTATAAGTCGCTCCTCCACCTTGCAAAAAGACCCCTTCGACACCTTGCGTTTTCAAATATTGTAGACTTTCCTGCATGGTTCCTTGGATCGGAAATGGCGCAAGATAATTAGTGAACTGTGTCAGATAATCCCATACAAATACATGCTTGGCCTTAGCTTTCCAAGCTCCCAATTGTCTACGAAAAGTTGCTGCTGATGGTTCACTTCCAATGTCATTTTTTCTAAAAGCATCGATATTACTTAATATAACAGAAACATTATCGGCAACCTTGAAGTGCGTTGGCGCATTTGCTGATTCTAAATACGCCAGTGTTGTAAATTTTTTGTCGGGAAATTGTGCGGCCACCCTATTCACAAAGTGAATCAGTGAGCCTTGCGCTCCACCCTCCCGCTTATCAATAGCCTGACAACGATCGCAAGTACAGCTTCCAATATCATCATTGGCCGCGATAGACCAATAAGTAGCTGTGGGATTTTCGCTTATCCTACGTTTAAAATAAGCTACGGTAAGATTAAAAACGTCCTCGTTAGATAGACAAAGTTGAATAGGTTGGCGTTTTCCATCATACAGGGAGTAATACTCCGGATGTTCTTTAAAATAAACTGATGGTGGCAATATTTTACTGAAAGTGTGCCCCCAATCTCCCCAGCGTTCTTCCAAATTATGTAAACCATACCAATCCATATACTCCTGATCCAATTCAACAGGGAAATAAACCTCTCTAAACTCAAAATTTGGTTTGGAATAAATCTTCAGATCTGAATCCACTGTTAAGAATGTCAATTTTGGAACAGATGTATTTTCTTTACCTACATACCACTTTCGTCCACCAATAATATCCCTGACATAACGATATGCCGCAAATAGTACACCTTTACCACTTCCCTCGATATAAATATTCTTTCCTACAGCTTGTATGGAGTAACTGTCTTCGGGAAACATATTAGTTATTGAGCTTTTTTCCAAAATAATGGCATGTGTGACTTCGCCTTTAGCTTGTATTGCAAAATCTACACCTGTACTTTCTTTTGTAAAAGTGTTTATCACCGCAGCAGCTTTTTGTAAAACAGGATCATTTGCATCCGCTTGAATGACATAGTCCGTTTTCCCTTGATCAACTAATGTAATTCTTTCTTTACCCTGAACTATCGTTACCATTGACAATAGACATAACATAAACTTCCACATCATATTAAAAATATTTCCTTAATGATAGATTTAGGTCATACTGATTCATAAATCTATTTTCAGCAACTTTGTAATAGCTCCAACCGCCCATGAGTGTAAAACCCCAATTGTCTATACGATGTTGCCGTCAAAATACGCCAGCCCTCACCTTCGAAAAAGGATCGAATGAAATGGATTATATGTTCAATTTTACTAAGCATGACCTATTCTTAATCGTACACGAGATATAAGTTCCGACGGAGAGATAGGCTTTTTAATATAATCATTGGCTCCGACTTCGAATCCTTCCACAATACTATTATCGTCACGGTAACCGGAAATAATAATAACAGGTACCTGATTATTCGTATTGCTTTTCCGAATGCGATCGATTATTTCGTAACCATTGGCAAAAGGTAATGCCAGATCTGTTATGACCAA
>NZ_DKSP01000036.1:2697-3965 GCF_002472745.1 Sphingobacterium sp. UBA7253
TTGGTCATAACAGATCTGGCAAGTAATAGGTCATAGCCCTCCCTTACAAGAACAAATTGCATTGTGCTTAATAGAATCTCATTATCTTCGATAACAAGAATTCTCTTTTTTTCGTTCCCCATAGCGGTAGATTTTTAGTTTTTCACAGTGATGCAAAGTTTCGAAAAAAAAAGAAAATTCGTTGTAGATTAACCACTACAACTCCGTTTAAATAATTTAAACAAAGATTTTAGTTATTAGTTTTAATTAAAATGACAATATACTGACAGGTGGTAGACTCTATATTATTGTTAAACAACTAAACTAGTATGCAAATTTTCAACTTCTCGGATTAACGTTTGCATAATATCTGTTGTCGAAAGTTCACTGTAAGAATGGATCGATTGTCCGGCCCAAATATTTACAAAATCGACATTTTTATTGGCCTTGGCTACTTTTCGTAATTCCCCGGTGAGTTTATTTTGATAGGGATATGGTAAGATATAGTGCGATTTGTCCAAAGCTTCAATAAATGTATTCTTTATACCTCTGGCATAGCGTCCTGAAAAACTCCTTGTCAAGACAATATCTGATTCCTTAACATGAGAAAGACGCGCTTTCTCAAAGTCCAGCAGTGCGCTTTCTTTAGATTTGAGCAATAAACTGCCAATCTGAAAACCACTGGCACCTAATAGCTTTGCAGAATGGATCGTGCTTGCATTATATAATCCACCGGCATAAATAAGCGCCACGTTTACATGCTCTTTCACTTGTGGTAGCAGAGAAAATCCGCCAATCTCAGGAACAGGTGCCTCCTCAAAACTTCCGCGATGTCCCCCAGCTTCTAATCCCTGTACACAGATCACATCAATACCAGCTTCTTCCAGAGCAATTGCTTCTGCCACTGAAGTGCATGTACCAATAATCATCACATCATTGTCTTTCAATCGTTTTATACTTTGTGCATCCAGATTTCCAAAAGTAAAACTCACAACTTTACACTGATGGCTTATGATCGCGTCAATTTGTTCCCTGTAATCTGTAATATGGATGCTATCGAGCTCCGGTAAAGCTACTTCTAAACCATATTGCAGGGCTAACTGTTCCACAAAAACCTTTGTTTCATTATACGCTGTCCTCAAATTCACTGAAACTTCAGGAACATGATTTACAAAAATATTGACTGCAAAAGGCTTCTTTACATATGCAGCGGTTGAACGAATAAGCTCACTACAGCGTTCTGCTGGTAGATCACCCAACGATAGCGACCCGAGCGCTCCGGCACGCGC
>NZ_DKSP01000036.1:4052-7367 GCF_002472745.1 Sphingobacterium sp. UBA7253
GCTCCGGCACGCGATGCTGCAATGACCATTTCTGGTGTGGTAACACCAAACATGGGAGCTTGGATAATCGGATAATCAATACCTATTAATTGTGTAATTTGATTTGACCATTTCATATCGGAAGTAATTAATATGCTTAAGATTCAACTAAAATAGCTTTCATGTGATTGTTCTAATTTAAGCTATTTTAAAACAAATTATACTATAATACTAGAAAATCATCCTGCATTGCGGTACCAAATAAGCGATTTATACCGTATATTTATTCTATAGTATTACGTAACAAACAATTTTATGAAAATCGCTTTCTTTTCGACAAAACCATACGACAAATTATTCTTTGAGCAAGAAAACAGCACCTATGGCTTTCAGTTCAATTTTTATGAAACGCATTTAGGTCCACACATTGTCAATGCTATTGAAGATGAGAAGGTAGTCTGCGCATTTGTCAATGATAAACTCAACCGACAAGTTATTGAAGTACTTGCTCAAAAAGGTGTTGAGCTGATCGCCTTACGCTGCGCTGGCTTTAATAACGTTGATCTGGAAGCTGCCAGGGAATTTGGGATAAAAGTTTGTCGGGTGCCCGCCTATTCCCCTGAAGCGGTCGCTGAACACACCATGGCCATGTTATTGACATTGAATCGTAAAACACATAAAGCCTATAATCGCGTACGGGAGCAAAATTTTGCATTGAATGGACTTTTGGGATTTAATCTCCATCAGAAAAAAATTGGCGTTATTGGTACTGGAAAAATTGGAAAGGCTTTTATCAAAATCGCATTGGGATTTGGGGCAAATGTAATTGTTTATGATTTATACCCAGACCAGCAGCTTACAGCACAAGGTGTCAATTACAGATCGTTGGATGAAGTCTTCAAAGAATCAGATATTATTTCTCTTCATTGCCCGCTTACTCCCGAGAACCACTATCTCATTAATAAGGAGTCATTGGACAAGATGAAAGATGGGGTGACAATTATTAATACAAGCAGAGGCAATCTAATCAATACCAATGATGCTATTAAAGCGCTTAAAGAACGAAAAATTGGCTTATTAGGTATTGACGTTTATGAACAAGAGGAAAAGTTGTTTTTTAAAGACTTATCGACAACAATTATTGAAGATGAAACAATACAATTATTGATGAGTTATCCGAATGTTTTGGTTACGGCGCATCAAGCTTTTTTCACAACAGAAGCATTAACAGAAATTTCTCAAAGAACGCTTCGAAGCATCTCCGACCTATCAACCAAAGGGATCACTGACGCAGAAGTCTTGCTATAGCAAGACTTAATATCAAATTTATTTCGGATAAAACAATGAAAAACCATGTTTTGAAAGGATTCCTCTTGGCAATCGGGGCGGCTATTCTTTGGGGTGTATCGGGTACTTTTGGCCAATTTCTTTTTCAAAAAAGGGCAGTTAACGTAGAATGGCTTATTACGGTAAGAATGCTTGTGACAGGCATTGTATTATTGCTTTTGGCGGGAATGCACAAGAAAAATGAGATTTGGCAGATTTGGCGTCATCGTAAAATAGTTTAGCACTTCTTCTATTCAGTATTTTTGGTGTATTAGCCGTCCAATATACTTATTTTGCCGCCATAAATTATTCCAACGCTGCTACCGCAACTGTGCTACAATATACAGGTCCGGTCCTGATCGCAATCTATATGGCGTTGAACAAGAGAAAATTCCCTTCGAAAGTTGCCTGCCTGGCCATACTTTTAGCTATACTGGGCACATTTCTTTTAGTCACACATGGGAATTTTGGTTCCCTGTCGATTTCTCCTCTCGCATTATTTTTTGGTTTGATGTCAGCTGTTACGCTTGCTTTTTATACACTACAACCAATCCACTTGTTAAACAAGTATAATGCGGCAATAGTTATCGGTTGGGGAATGCTATTGGGAGGTCTCGTTTTTTGCTTTGTCAAACCTCCTTGGGAAATTGATGGAATCTGGGATATATATACCTATAGCTACACTGCTTTTATTGTTGTCTTCGGCACACTAATCCCTTTTTATGCTTATCTAACAGCAGTTAAGCTTATTGGTGGACAAAAGACAAGTCTTCTAGCTTCTGCCGAACCCTTATCGGCGGCCCTATTAGCTGTCTTGTGGTTAAATACACCATTTAGAGAAACAGACTGGATCGGCACTTTTTGTATTATCGGTACAATAGTCTTATTGGGCATCACCAAAAATGAGGAGCGAAAAAGGATAAGCTAAATGCCTATCCCCTTTCGCGCTTGTAATCTGACCACCACTCATCAAGTCTTTCAATGACGGGTAGTAAAGTTTTACCTAATTCGCTGAGTTTATATTCCACGCGTGGTGGAGATTCAGCGTAAATCTGTCTACATAAAATACCATCGCGTTCGAGCTCACGGAGCTGAACAGTCAATGTCGTTTGTGCCAGATCTTCCATTTCCCGTCGTAGCTCACCAAATCTTTTGGGGCATTGTTTAGCAACAGCCTTAATGAGCGAAACTTTCCATTTTCCACCTATTATCTTAAAAATTCCATTGACATCACAGCAGGCGCCAAAATTTTCACTTTTTTTTTCATTCATAATCACCTCATACTGACCATTAGTTCATAAAAACATACCAAGTACATAATTTATAACTACTTGATTGTAGAAAATATCCAAGCTATTTTTAACCATAAAATTATTAAAAACTTTCTATATGCGCTTTCAAATTAAAGATTTACTTCATATTTTCCTCCTTTCAACTGGTATATTTCTATTTGTCATAGATCTCTTTATTATTAATGTTTCCCTTCCCACAATTCAACATGGACTACATCTACGAGACAGTGATACGCAATGGATTATAATACTTTATATTATTGGGTATGCAAGTCTTCTAATCAATGCTGGGAATGCCGGAAATCATTATGGAAAGAAGAAATTATATTTAATTGGGATGGCTTGTTTTACTGTAGCCTCCCTTGTATGTGGCTTAGCCAATAATCTTTACATTTTATTGGCCGGAAGATTGATCCAGGGGATTAGCTCTGGACTTATGGTTCCACAGGGCATCGCATTGATCACGTTACTTTTTGAAAATCCGGAGAAGCGATCGATGGCTTTGGGTATCTATGGAAGCATAGCAGGTATTGCCTCAGTAATAGGTCAATTATTAGGCGGAATTCTTCCGGATCAGACTTGGATACATGAAAGTTGGCGTCTTATTTTTTTGATCAATGTTCCCATTGGGGTACTTGCCTGCTTTGCTGTCTATCGCTATACATTCAATGATCAAGTTACTGGAAAATCTAAGATCTCTTTTATCCCTATGATAACG
>NZ_DKSP01000036.1:7450-9818 GCF_002472745.1 Sphingobacterium sp. UBA7253
TTTATCCCTATGATAACGTTGTTTATCCTTTTAATGGGAATAATTTTTCCTTTAATCATGGGACCTGAGTTGAAATGGCCATTCTGGTCATTACTGCTATTGGGAGCAGCAATTGTTCTCGTCCTGTTGTTTCTAAAAAAACAACGTAAATTAGAACAAACGGGCCGTTCTAGTCTACTCAATTTCTCCTTATTTAATAATCGGGTTTTCAATTTAGGCCTTCTAGCGGCTTTAGCCTATTATATGGTCCAAGATGCTTATTTTATTATTAACTCCAATTACCTTCAAAATCAAAAGAATTATACGGCAACAATGACAGGAATTGCGTTTGTTTTTCAGGGTATTGGTTACGTATTGGCAAGTGTTATTGTCAGCAAGTTAATACAGCGCCACGGAAAGATCATTGTCCTATATGGATTAGGAATAATGATTTTGGGTTTGCTGTCTCATCTTTTCGTTTTCAATACGATGATCATAGATAGCAACCAAATACACGCGCTCTTCTTTTTTTATGGTATTGGCTGCGGTAGTGTACTGCCGGCATTAATGACACTTGCATTAAAAGACCTTAACGAAAAACTAATCTCCGTAGGATCCGCCATCTATCTTACTGTACAACAGTTATCTATATGCTTGGGAATCGCTTTTATTGTCGGTATATTCCTCCATCGGAAAGAGACTAAATTTCTTATTTTGCAGAACATCTCATCTGCCTATGGCTACTCGATCGTACTATCGGTCATATTACTCTTATTTGTCGTATGTACAATAGCTTATTTACCCTCAAAAAAAGTAAAATAGCAGGTAATTCGTTCATGATTTCGCTGGGTCTATCATACTTTCTCTCAGGATTAATGTAGCTAATTTGCTGCTTCATACTTGTCTACTAAAGCGTAGTCGTAAGGAATACGGATGCTCAGCGGGCTGGCTTCCCATAAGTCTGAACCGCTGGGCAAATAGAAATCATAGGCATTACGCATGAAATTCTCCCCATTGGGAGCTTCTTGCCAGTTTTTCTTCTCCCTATTGTAAAGTAATATCATACAACTCACGCAGGTGCCCTTATCTTTCATGGTCGAATTTTCATAACACTTCCCTATTTTTACAGTTAATTTTTGCTGAATAATAACATCAGTCAACCGCCCATTTGTAAGGTGAATTAGAGCGATCTGTGCATCTTCATCTGTTGGTGAATGTTTTGCTGCTTTCAATTGATCGAACTGAGCCCGATATATTCGCGCTATTTCAGCCTGCCTCACATCCAATGGTAAGAGATTTGTATCTACGGGATGGAGGTCTTCAACACCGCCCGCCCGGGTAACACCAGCACTTAATACAATATTTTGTTTGGATGTATCAGTATCAGCGGCAGCTGAGCCTTCATTTTTATCGAATAGCTGCGTAAGTTCTGAGATATGATGCCCTATTTGATTAAAACCCACAACGTAATTTAAGATAACGAAAGCCAACAGAGCAAGGACTGAAAAGATAAAAAGTGCCTTCCAAATACTAGTTCGCCCACGCTCATTTGTTTCCACTTCCAAAAAAGAAGATCCTTTGTGATCTGCTTCCTGAGAATCGCCACGATGTTCAACGAATTCATAATCAGCCAAAAACAGGTCTTTACCATCAAAAAGATCAATATGGTCTTCTTTAAACATCTCCACAATATCCCGGGCAGTTTTATACTTTACATTTGCCTGGGTGGCAATCAGATCAATAGCCGCATTTACATCACCCTGTTTAATGAATTCACGAATAGTTGCTTTATCAATTTCGATCGTATTGACGAGAATATTTTTGGTCATATCGTTTAATTTCCTATAGATTAGAATGCTTTGCTACCTAAACGAAGTAAAAGCATTCGACTTCAAAAATGAGATTAATAAATGAGAGATCAATGAAAATTTCTTCCCTTATGAAAAATACCTGCAGCATTGTCGCCATCAGTTGTCAGATCTTTTAACAAACCTGACATATCAAAGCATCGTTGCGCTATTACATGAATAACTTCACCTTCAACTTGGATTTTACCCGCAACCATAAGGAGTTTTGCCCGAAGGATTTCTTTACGATATTTTTCAAATACATTACTCCAAACGACAATATTTGAAAAACCAGTATCATCTTCAATAGTGATAAATAAAACACCTTTGGAGGTTCCTGGTCGTTGTCTAACAGTAATCAACCCACATACTTTCACAGGCATATCATTTTGTATCAAGCCCAATTTTGCTGTGGGCACTACATGGAGAAGATCGAGCTTTCCGCGCAAGAAACTTACTGGATGTGCTTTAATGGATAGCGAGGTCCTTGCGTAATCAGCCACAACATGCTGGCTTTTTGTTAGCAATGGTAATTCAATTTG
>NZ_DKSP01000036.1:9998-16653 GCF_002472745.1 Sphingobacterium sp. UBA7253
CCCTCCATGGTACTTTCAGATGCTTGACCTTCAAATAATGCAATCGGCCGATCACCCAATGCTGTAATTTCCCAAAGCGCTTGCCGACGATCAATACCTAATGATGTAAAGGCATCTGCATCAGCCAATTTCTCCAACGCAATAAGAGATAGTCCAACATCCATCATACCAGTAATGGATGAATAGGCAGACTGCCGACCTTGAGTCAACACAACGGCCTCTTCCCTTGAAAATCCTTTGATCTGACGTAAACCCAATCGAAGAGCATGTGGTTTTCCAATTTCTCCCTCTAAAGTATTGTCCCATGAAGAATGATTGATATCAATGGAACGTACTTTTACGCCATGTTTCTGTGCATCAATAACAATTTGAGCAGGTTGATAAAAGCCCATGGGCTGACTATTGAGTAAGGATGCCGCAAAAATATCGGGGTAGTAATACTTAAGCCATGAGGACACATACACCAGTAAAGCAAAAGACGCTGCGTGACTCTCTGGAAAACCGTAACTGCCAAAACCTTCCAATTGCTTAAAAACTCTATTGGCAAATTCTTCCGTATAGTTTTTCTTTACCATACCATCGACCATTTTTTTGTGAAAAGCAGATACCTGTCCTTTTGCTTTGAATGTAGCCATGCTACGCCGCAATTCATCGGCTTCCGCAGGAGTAAATCCGGCAGCGACTATGGCAATTTCCATGGCCTGCTCCTGAAAGAGAGGAACCCCCAAGGTTTTTTTAAGAATGGTTTGGATCTCAGTGCTGGGATAATCAACAGCTTCCTCTTTATTTCGACGGCGCAAATAGGGATGCACCATATCGCCTTGTATCGGTCCAGGTCGAACGATAGCTACTTCAATGACTAGATCATAAAACTCTCGTGGTTTTAATCGCGGCAACATCGACATCTGGGCCCGGCTTTCGATCTGGAATACACCTAGAGTATCTGCATGGCAGATCATATCGTAAACCTTTGGATCGTCTTCTGCCCCAATATCAGCCAGGGTAAGCTCTTTTCCATAATGCTTTTTAGCGAGATCAAAAGCTTTGCGAATACAGGTCAACATCCCCAAAGCAAGTACATCAACCTTTAGAAAGCCGAGTGCTTCAAGATCATCTTTATTCCATTCGAGATTTGTCCGATTATCCATGCGGGCATTTATTAAAGGACAAAGCTCATGCAAATTACCTTGCGTAATAACAAATCCGCCTGTATGCTGCCCCAATTGACGTGGAAAGCCAATATATTGATGTGTCAATTCGAGAACTTTTCGCAAATGTTGGTCTTCCGGATTAAAGCCCTGTTCAACCAAACGTTCCAAATTGATATAATCGTCCCAATGGCTACTCACAACCCCTGCTAAACGCCCTACAGCATCCATGGAAAGCCCCATGGCCTTGCCAACATCACGTATAGCCCCTTTGGAGCGCACCTGTGTGACAGTTGCTACGATAGCAGCACGATTGCGGCCATATTTCTCATAAATATACTGGATGACTTCCTCACGGCGCTCATGTTCAAAGTCGACGTCTATATCTGGTGGTTCATCGCGTGCATCGGACATAAATCGCGCAAACAAAAGCCTGTATTTTGACGGGTCAACAGAAGTAATACCTAAGCAGTAACATACGGTTGAATTTGCTGCAGATCCACGCCCTTGGCATAAAATTCCCTTTTCCTTCGCAAATCGAACATAATCATACACCGTCAAAAAATAAGAAGCATAATTTTTGCGTTCGATAAAATCAAGTTCCATTTGAATCGTTTCGCGAATTACATCCGGGATATCTCCGTTAAATCGTTTACTGGCACCTTCCCAAGTTAAATAACTTAATTCTTCCTGTGTAGTCCGACCATGAGATGATAATTCATCTGGATAGATATATTTCAAATCATCTAAGGAAAAACGACAAGCATTGGCAATTTTTACACTCTGTTCTACAGCTTCAGGGTACAACCTAAACAAGCGTTCAACTTCAGTTATTGATTTTAGATAGCGCTCTGCATTGGGATATAAATTAAATCCAGCCGTATGTATTGTGCATTTTTCACGAATACAGGTTAAAATATCCTGCAATTCACGCCTTTCAGGTACATGATAATATACATCACCAAGTACAACAAGCGGGATAGCCAGGTGTTCGCCCAACTGATTTATTCTAAACAATAATTTAGCATCATCACCACGATAGAGTTTTTTTATTCCTAGATTAAGACACCCCTGTAGACGCTGTTGACATTCCTGTACAAACGCTATAAATGACTGCTCAAGCTCAAAACCGACCACTAGTTTTTCAGGTGGACAAATAATGAATATAATCCCCTCAGCATATTGAAACACATCATTTTTGTACAATTCGCATCTTCCTTTTTCCGTCCTTAGATTTCCAACAGTTAACAATGTTGAAAGCCGTCCGTAAGCCTCTTTATCTGTGGGGTATGCCAATAAGCTTGGCCCATCCTGTAAATCTAGACGACAAGCAGGAATCAGTCGTATACCGTTTTTTTTTGCAGCCATATGTGCACGGACGATTCCAGCAAGGCTATTGCGGTCCGTTACTGCAACAGAATTATACCCCAATCGCGCCGCTTGCTCGATCAGTTCTTCCGGATGAGAAGCACCTTCGAGAAAACTAAAATTACTTGTTATCTGTAATTCACAATATACCATACACTAACCTTATGCAAAAAAACCATGTATAAACCATTGATCAGCCTGACCGTCATAATGCCCGGCGCGATATAACCAAAAGCGCCGACCTTGCAGATCTTCCACCGCATAATAATCCCGATGTTCACCAGGATCAATCCACCATTCGCGTTCAATACGTTCGGGGCCATCTGCTTTCCTTATAGTATAGGTATCTCCCTTATAACGGAACAGTATGGGTGGATAGTCGGGTATGGGTGCTGTGACTATAATACGTTCAGGGATCTTCAATAGTCGTGTTGGACGTGGCCTTGCAGTTTGCCAGTCAACAGCTGCAACCTCATCCATTTTAGCCGCTATTTTCATGGATCGTTCCGGCCAATAGTGCGCAGATGGCACATAGCGTGAAATATCACAATTGGCGTCCCTACTTTTCAAGCGATCTAAAAGTTCGGTAACCGTTGGGTTTTTGAGACCAATTCTATTGTTCCAAAGATTTTCCTGAACTGGATCTGCCGTCTCAACTTTGGATACGCCCAAGGTAAATAATTCAATTCCCAATGCCGGTTCAATTTGCGGAATCTTTAGGACAAATAATTGAAGGATATGTTTAACCTGAGCAGTAGCACGATTAGTCTCAATAGTAATGGTCTCTATTTTTCCATCCACGCGATGACAATTCAATTCGGCTGCACGTAATCCTTTACCCT
This sequence comes from Sphingobacterium sp. UBA7253, assembly GCF_002472745.1. NCBI lineage: Bacteria > Pseudomonadati > Bacteroidota > Sphingobacteriia > Sphingobacteriales > Sphingobacteriaceae > Sphingobacterium > Sphingobacterium sp. UBA7253. The sequence goes on from NZ_DKSP01000036.1 coordinate 13,357, forward strand.
CCCCCGACAAACGCTTACACAACTTGTTTAATAAATCTTCCAAAGCCAGTTCAATACCATTTGCTGTACAGATAGGCTCCAAACAAGGTAAACGCTCTTCATAGGGTAAGATGGGTTTTATAGAAATAACAAATTCATCTTCCAATCCCATGGCCTGGTCCAGTCGGAGCAGTAAACTATCGCCAAACCTTCTACGCAACACTGAACGTGGCATTTTTGAAAAACTTCCGATTGACCGTAATCCAAGCGATTGTAAGCGCTTCAATTGAACATCTTCCAATCGTAATGCAGCAGGACTTAATGGAAGAAGCGTTTCCGACTGCGCCTGTTCATTTATAATGATATCTTCGTGTCCAAAATGCGCTACCGCCCATGCGGCCCCAATGGTATCAGCAATCCCCATACGTACATCATAACCATGTTGTCTAAATTTCGAGACAATACTTGTTAAGTAGGCCGCCTCCCCGCCCCAAAGATGAGCACAACCACTAATATCCAGGATGATACCGTCGGGCGTATCTAATGCCACTTGTGGTGTGTACCTGATGCACCACTCTGCTATCGAATGGAGTAACTTTTCAGCCAATCCAGCTTGCTCATTGATTATTTTAAGTGATGGAATAAATGCCCGTGCATCCGCTATAGCCATACCTGAATGCACCCCCGCTTGCTCCGCTAATAAGTTACTCCCACTGACGATTAATCTTCCTTGAGCGGCGATGGACAATACAAAGGGAATATTTTGCAAATGTGGTTTGCAAACAGTGAGCCAATCTGTTTTCAGATGAGGAAACCAAAGTGAGGCAAATCTTTTTTTCATGACTAGCCAAGATTTTGGTAGTTATAATTCCAGTCTTTTACCTGTATCTCCTTTTTAGAAAATGTTTTAAATCCTTGTGGAGACCAGGTTATTTGCTCTTTAGCTGGACTACCATTCCTTACCTTGAGCAGCTCTACATCCCAACAAGGGTAGCCAATACCAGGTAATCCATCATCCGATTGACTAGGTAAAGAAGTGACTTTCCAACGTGCCGCACAACTCGTCGCCAACAAGATCTTTGGGTTATGTTGAAGTATAAACCCTGTAACCCGACTTTTTTCTACGGCAAGTTGAAGGCGCCTCGACTGAACAAAATCCAGCTGATGTATTTCGGCCAGCACGGCTGTTATGCCATGGCATTTCAACGCTTCTTCCATCGCCCATAACACATCCTTCTCCCGTTTCATAGAAACAAAAACAATCGATGCTGGATCGACCCCAAATGATCTGATTGCCGCTGGAAATACCGTTTGAATGGAGCCTATCCAAATACAAATCCCATCAGTTTGCATAAGTTTTCCAAGGAGACCACCAATAAACCCACAGGATGCAGCACTATCCATGCGGTTAAAGCTCACAAACTCGTGTATTACCCCTTTAGGAAAAACTCCATTCGGAAAAGCTTTCTCCAATGGCCCCAAACCCATCGTGCTTGCATCATTTGACCTTTGAGGTACCCCTTGCCAGGCAAGCAAGTCCTTTTTAAGTTTGCTGATCAAAGCCTGTTTATCTTCTAACATCATAGCCCCTCGTATTTAATATTACACACAAATATAATACTAATTATTTTAGCAATAAAAGAGAATGCTACATTTTTTAGTGCAAACAACAGAACTTAGAACCGTAGAGCCTTTGTTACTTCAAGCCTTATATATCATTCAAGAATTGCTGGATAACATCTTTTTTTCTTGTCGCAACAGGAATCATTTTACCATCGGACATTTCTATCTGGCCATCCTTGAAATATTTTTTTATATAGTTTGCATTGATTAAATAAGATTGATGACAACGAATAAATTCGGATTCAGGAAGCATAGTTTCAAAGTGCTTAAGGACTTTCGAAACCATCATCGGTTTATTGTCTTTAATATAAAATGTAGTATAACCCTTATCTCCATGGCAATAAAGAATATCATCGATATTCACAATCTGAGTGTATTCAAATGTACGTAGTGCTATTTTCTTTGGTCTAACTGGTGACTTCAGATAGCTTTCGGCCATACTTAATTGCATGCTATTGAATCTAAACTCTGTATTTTTCTTATAGCATTTTTCAATAGCCTCTATAAATTGTTCCGGAACCAAAGGCTTTAATAAATAGGCAATAGCGCCTATATTAAGGGCTTCTATAGCATATTGGTTAAATGCGGTTATAAAGATTGTATTTATGTCCAATTTCAGCTCGGAGAGGAAGGATAAGCTTGATCCATCTTTCAATTGAATATCAGCTAAAATAAGATCTGGATTAGATACAAGTAACTCACGTTCTGCTTGGGCGATTGATGGACTATAACCAACGATCTGGACATAAGGAATAGCATCCAATAAAGACTTAATGTACAAATAGATATTATACTCATCTTCAAGAATATAAACTTTCATAATTTCACGTATTTAATTAAAATATAAAACGAGTGGGATATAGAGTTCTACGCGATATCCACTTTTATCTTCTCTATAATTGGGCTTTATTTCAATCCTTGCTTTTTGATGAGGATCATTAAACAAAAGCTCAAGGCGCTCTTTCGTGATAACTTGTGAAAGAGAGGTCTTGTGTGCATTATTTTTCTGATAAGATTGCATTCCCCAGCCATTGTCACTGATAACAATATGCAATTGATCTGCTTCCTGATTAAAAAGAATTTGCAATTGTCCACGATAATTCAAATTTTTGAAAGCATGTTCAATAGCGTTTTCGACAAAAGGCTGAATCAACATAGGAGGAATCATGACATCATCAACATCCGAGTTACCGCTCTCAATTTCAAAATCAAATACATCTTGATAGCGCATCTGCTGTAAAAGTATATAATTCTTTAATGATTTAATTTCTTGATCCAAAGAAATATACTCTTCCCTATTTAATTCGAGTATATCACGAATTTGACGGGACAATAAGATGAGGTACTGATTTGCCTTTGCTTTTTGCTCACTACTGATCAAACCTTGCAAATTAGCTATAGCATTATAAATAAAATGGGGATTAAGCTGGTTTTGTCGCGTCTTCTGCTCTAAAATTAATTGTCTATTTTCGGCAACTATACGCTGATTAATATTTTTCAATAGCTTTTGTTTATTCCGGTAATAAATGAAGAACGCAATGCTAAAGATCAGTGCAAATAAAATAACAAAAATCCAGCGCTGTTGGACCATAATCTTATGGTTGAATGCATTTGTTGTTTTTAAAAGCTTAATAGCCTGATCCTTTTTTTCAGTTTCATACCGTGTATTGATCTCATTGATACGTTCATTTTCAA
>NZ_DKSP01000021.1:0-2591 GCF_002472745.1 Sphingobacterium sp. UBA7253
AACCAAAAAGTATATCTTGGCCATCCAACTGCCCTAATGGCACCAGTTTAACAGCATTGGTCACCATTGTAATAGCGGCATTATAATAAAAGCCGTGCAACGCTTCTTCCAAAGGAATTGCTAAAAGTGACGCCAACATGCCATACATCAAACAGTAATGACTATCTACTTCCTTCTTTTGGATTAATTCACCCCAGGACAACATAAAATCCTGCTGTTGATACCGACTGAATATTTTATAAATACGGACGCCCAGTTTTTTACTGGCATCGCGAATTTCTCTTGGACTTTTTAATGCTGTACATTCTTGATCTAGGGCGATCAATGCATCCATGTCCTGCGAAGAAGTTGCTTCATAGGCCAATTTCATCAAAGCAGCATCATTGTACTTCAGATTATACCAGAGGTTATGACGCACATAATTGTCCGCCGTAGCCTTATCACAGACCAAGCCTTGTTGCACATAGGTCTCCAGTCCATTGGAATGGGTAAACCCACCAATTGGCAATGTAGGATCTGCTAGATGAAGTAACTTGCCTAGAAATGTATTTTTCATTGACATTATTTTTTATTGTAAGTATATATCTTCAAGGACCAATCAGCCCCTTGCGTAATCTTCGCTATCATTGGGCATTCAAGCTGACCAAGTTTTTCCTTTGATCCCTATTTTCTCCATTAAGGCATCAATGCGCTCGCTACGCTCGGTTATTGGACAGAAAGGATCTTCAATCTCATTTCATAGCTGCTGGCCCTTGCGAATTCATGAAGGCTTTATCGCTGATTAAGAGCGGTATATTCTTCGTCGAAAACTTCATCTTCTGATGATGTTTTGGGTCGACATTTGCGTTGAGCTGACGTAAAAGTTGGCGCTCGCAACGTTGCGGGTCAAACCCCTGTTTCGCTAACCACTCGTACATGGACCTTTCATAAGGCATAAGCAATTCATTTGCCTCCACAAATAGAGGCAAATGTTTGTTTCCAATTTCACTGCTTACAAAAGCGGTTCGAAGGAAATCAATTGCTATGACACGGATGACTTCACAAGGTTTGATCGTTACCACAACCATTTTCTCTTCATCTTCGTACAAGATATCGCCATCCTGCAAACTGGAGGTATTACCCAACAATTTGACGGCGATATCCATTCCCTCCGCTGTACGTAAACGTTGAATACGTTTGGTCGACTCATACCATTCAATAGCGAGCGAATCAAGACGCTTATTGATCTGCTCCCCCTGAATATTCCTTGTGATTTCCGTGATTATCATTTTTTAATTTTTAATAAATAGATTTTTAGATAAGCCTAAACCTACTGTAGATCCATTGATTCCCGTAATGACTTCGTGATCATTGGGAATAGCAGCATCTTTACTATTTCTCTTTTTATAAGACAATTCTGCCACTTTAGCTTTTAATGCCCAACCTTTTCCCAAGGCGATACCCACAAGCGGGTACACTCTGAATAGATAGCCATTGTATTTACCATCGACCATTGTACCTCCGGTAGCGACATGTTGATCGCCCCACAAATAATGCACATCAACCTGGCCAATTAACATGAAATGCTCACTCAGAGGCCAAGTATTACTATAGAAAGGTCCTATTTCATGCGAATGATCTGTAAAATCCAGTGCTTTATCCTTAGCAGAATTGAATCCATAGTTTAGCCCCGCATTCATGTTGTCGGTGAAAAAATAGGCAGCACCCACCGGAGCGGCACTAAATTGATGCCCCGCTGTTGTTTCGTGGTAATTCAGTGACCCATAAACCATGATACCCCCCTTTTGCGCATAGGCCGATTGTATCGTAAAGCATGCTATTGCTATACAACAGCCTAAAAATGTCTTCAAATTTTTCATTAGCGTAAATCGTATTTTAGCAGTAATGAAGCATCATGAGCAGTCGTTATTCCCTCTCTTTATGCGCTTTTGATAAGCCCATGATGATTTCATCAACATATTGTTTTTCATAGTTTATGGCGTGATATCGGATCACGCCATAAAAAAGTAGTATAGGGTTAAAACAAGAAGTATCGTTGTCCCAACGAAACTGTATCAACCGGTTTTGATCGCAAGATCTCACCGTCAAGACTTACCTCATAATTCTCTGGATTGACGATAATTTCAGGTGTAGCGTCATTGTGGATCATATCTTTTTTGGAGATATTCCGACAATTTTCTACAGCAAGTAAGGTTCTTTCCAATTTATACTCTTCTTTAATTCCTTTTTCCAATGAAATTTTAGAGACAAAGTCAAAACAAGTTTGGTGAACAGCTTTACCTAAACCACCGAACATTGTTCTTAAAATAATTGGCTGTGGCGTAGGAATAGAAGCATTCGCATCACCCATTTTTGAAGCGATAATCATCCCGCCCTTAATAATCATTTCTGGTTTTGCGCCAAATAAAGCAGGACGCCAGATCACCATATCGGCAATTTTACCGGGCTCGATTGAACCAACATATTTGGAAATACCATGAGCAATTGCTGGATTGATCGTGTATTTCGCTACATAACGGCGTGCACGGAAATTATCGTTGTCCTTGCCTTCGTCTTCAGGTAATGGACCTACTTGTTTCTTCATCTTGTCT
>NZ_DKSP01000022.1:0-2889 GCF_002472745.1 Sphingobacterium sp. UBA7253
TTATTAACCTAAATTATGAAACTACTGATATAACGTCATCAAAAATGAGTTTCTTATATCAGGTCTCTTAGTTTAACCAAATTTTAACAAATCATTGTTATAGGTCAACTCGGTCTATTGAGATCTAGCAGTAAATATATTTTTTATTGATACAGTCCCCATTGTTTATTCGGGGTAGCGCCCATTTCTAAGACGAGCTCTCCTCCTTTTAGCAATTCGGAAGCATCAAAATAAAAGGTATTGAGCGGTTTTCCATTTAACGTTGCGCGTTGCACATATATATTTTTCTTATTTGCATTTTTCGCTTTGATAATAAACTGTTCACCTCTTCCATATTTACCATCCAATCTAATCTTAACCTCCTCAAAGAGTGGGCTTCCTATTTCATAAATTGGTTTGACCCTTGTTCCGCCATCGATCTGAAATAAACCAATAGCATTCATGATATACCAAGCACTCATTTGCCCCTGGTCTTCATCGCCGAGATAAGCATTCGAAACCCCTTGGCCATAATAGCGCTCACCTATAGAGCGGCTCCATTTTTGTGTCAACCAGGGCTTATTCAACCAATTAAAAATATAGGCAAAATGCATTGATTGCTGATTTCCCTGAACAACAGGATAATCCCAATATTGATCATTAGGGCCATTATAGCGCCATTTTTCACTTTCTGGAAATCCCCATTCCAATCGTTTTAAAAACACATCCTGTCCGATCATTTTAGCTAACCCAGGAATATCCTGTGGCACAAAAAAAGTCAGTTGCCATGCATTTCCTTCTACATAATGATGGTTAGCTCCCGATTTAAAAGGATCAAAATCTTTATACCATTCTCCTTTTGAATCCTTCATCCGAGCATAGCCACTACTGACATCTATCGCGTTTCTCCACCAGTTTCCGCGATCATTAAAATAATTGTACTCCTGCTCCTTTCCTAACGATTTTGCGAACTGCCCAACTGTCCAGTCGTCAAAACTATATTCCATTGAATTGGAAAACCGGCCCAAATCATAGGGAACGTACTTATATTTTAAATAGACATCCAAGTCCCTGTTACCTGCAAAACCACCTTCAAATTTCAATGGACTTGTTGTCTGCATTTTTTTAACAGCTTCAAATGCCTTTTCAGTATCGTAGTCTCTAATCCCCATCTGGTATGCCCCAACAATTAACGGTATTTCATGTTCTGCAACCATGACGGGAATATACTCCATTCCAGCCGGCCCTTTCGCCAGCCAGCCATTTGCGTCATACATCGCAAGTTGCGATCTAACCCATTTATTGGACCATTCCGGCGTAACCAAGTTCCAAAACTGATTTAAATTCCAAAAGGTATTCCAGAAAGCATCACAGCCTAAAGCGAGATCCCCTTTATGGGCTAAAGTTCGTATCACTTCATCCGAAGATCTCCATTGACCATTCACATCACTGAATGTGTTTCGGCTTGCCAAAGTGCGATACATGTTGGTATAGAATTTCTCTTTTTCAAAATAGTCTGAAGACTTTATCGCCAATCTACTTAAAAGTTCATCCCAAACTTTATGTTGATTTTCCACGACCCGATCAATGGACCATCCGAATGGCTCCGACAGTTCCGTTTTTAGATTCTCCTCTGCATTGGCTAAGCTCACATAAGAAATCCCTGTGCGCAGTTGTACAGCCTTATCTTTATGCACATCAAATTCCACGTACATTCCCGCAAATTGAGCGCTATCAGCAACCAAATCAGCCCGTTCAGTCAACCGATCATTATGCCATGTGCCATAGTTTATGATAGGTTTATCAAACTCCATCACAAAGTATACGACATAATCCTGTTTTGCATCCGTGGACCAAACGTTTTCAGATAATTGATTACTGTATCCCACAACCTTATAGTCAGAAACCTTTTTCAGCGAGAAATCTTTAATTTTATAATCATATTCTCCGTTAACCTTGAGATCAATCATGATACGTCCTGTGTCCGACTTATGATAGGTATATTGTTGAAAACTGGAACGTGTACCAGCCGTCAATTTTACGTCGATATCGTGATCAAGGAGATGAACAGCATAATATCCCAATGGAGCTTTTTCGCTGGTTTTATCTATTGCTGATCGATATCCTGAATTTGTACTGTACTGATCTCCGACCCGAGTCTTCAATTGACCTGCTGTCGGAAATGTTCCCAATCCAGCCATTGTCCATTCGTGAATATGGCTAAATGTACCAATAGATTCGATAGAAGGTTCATAACCTGCCTGCCAGCCAATATTTTGGTTATCTGGACTTATCTTTACCATGCCAAAAGGCATCCATGGTCCCGGGGCTATCATCCATCTGGAATGTGCTGCACCCATCATCGTGTTCACATAATCTGAAACTCCACCTAGTCTTTTTGGGCCCCGCTTGATTGTTGAAGACTGTATTAATTGCCCATTACAATAAATTTCATACTTACTCCATATATCCTTAGCGACATAAGGCATTGGTATTTCCAATTTCGCTGCACCTTTTTCACGTGTTTTCTCATAAATTTTCTTTCCATCTAAGACTACTTTCAACTGTTCATCATCTTTCAATTTCAAGAGATCAACCAACATATTTTGGACGGGTTTCCCTGCATTTAAGATCTCAAATTCAGCTTGCTGTACATTTTTAACAATTACAGAATGATTGGCTATTAGCTTTACTTGCTGTGGCCCCAGCAGTTTAAAGGAATCAAATTCAACCCAACCTCCCTTTATGACAGTCATGGTAATCTGATTTCCGCCTTTCTTAATGAGATCAGCTGGCAATGGTATATTTATCGTAGAATTTCCAGATTTTAAAGGATTCTCTAGCGGCTCACCATTTCCTGCTCCCCGCTCCACCTCAAAATTATAGGGCTTACCATTGATTACGATCTGT
>NZ_DKSP01000208.1:0-26333 GCF_002472745.1 Sphingobacterium sp. UBA7253
TTTTCTTTTTATGTCTTGACCTATCGTTACTATTTTTTGTTCGGTTTATTGCTCATCTCGAAGATTAATTCACCGCCATTTATAATGCTGCTATAGGGTAATAGAAGATCAGCCAATTTCTGCCCATTTAAAGACACGGATTTAACGTAAACATTCTTCTCAGACTGGTTACGGGCAACTATAGAAAGACTGCGTCCGTTTTCAAGATTAATTTTTGCCGATTTTACCAAAGGACTGCCAATCCAATAGTTATCTTCCCCAGGTGCCACCGGATAGAAGCCTAATGCAGTAAATAAATACCAAGCAGACATTTGTCCACAGTCATCATTTCCCCCTAAACCCGCATGACCATTATGATACTGATTCCGTATGATTTGTCTTACACGCGCCTGAGTTTTCCAGGGACTCTTGGTTATATTGTACAAGTATGCCACATGATGGGAAGGTTCATTTCCGTGCACGTAATTTCCGATAATGCCATCTCGGGTAATATCCTCCGTATGTTCAAAATATTTATCCGGTAATTCCATTGTAAACAGAGAATCCAAATAAGACGCTAAACGTTTTTTGCCTCCCATTAATGCCATCATTTCAGTAGGTTGATGCGGTACATACAGGCTGTAATTCCATGAATTACCTTCAATAAATCCTTGCCCATGTGTATCCAAAACATCGAATTTCTCCTGAAATTTACCCGCTGAATTCTTCGGACGCATAAATCCAATAGCGGAATCATAGAGTGATTTCCAACTTTCAGCCCTTTTGGAAAAGGTCGTGTAAATATCCTCTTTTCCCAATTTTTTCGCTAATTGCGCGATACACCAATCGTCATACGCATATTCCAATGTATTAGAAACAGATGTTCCCGATACATCTGCAGGAACATATCCTTTATCTATGTAAGCCCCAATCCCCTCGTACTGACGTGTATTTGCTGTTTGCACACAAGCTGCTAACGCAGCTTCCGCATCACCTTTGTAAACGCCTTTGAGGATAGCATCAACAATAACCGATACGGAATGATAGCCACTCATACACCAGTTATCATTTGCATAATGCGACCAGATCGGCAACATTTTCAATACACTCTGATCATAATGAGCCATCATGGATGCCACAATATCTGCATTACGAGAGGGGTTTATTAGATTCAACAGCGGATGAAAGGCCCTAAAGGTATCCCACAATGAAAATGAGGTGTAATTCGTAAAGCCTTCAGCGCGGTGCACCTCCTGGTCCAACCCTTTATACTCACCATTGCTGTCCATATACACCGTCGGCATTAAGCTTGCATGGTACATAGCTGTATAAAAATTAACAAGGTCTTCCTTGTTCAACATTTCAGCTTCTATCTTATGCAACTCCTTTTCCCAGGCGTTCTGCCCTTGCTTAACGTAACCGTCAAAATTCCAGTCCGGAGCCTCAGCCTCCATATTGGCCAAAGCATTCTTCATGCTTACTGGACTTAAAGCTACTTTCAGAAGGATGGCCTCTTGTTCTTTTGTATCAAAATCCAGGTGAAGCTTAATATTGTGCGCTGCGAGATCAGGGAAATTGTTTTGTTGATCAAACTTACGCCAAAAACCATTATAGACAGATTTTCCATCCTCATATTTGGCGCCGTAATTCTTAAAAGCTTTTGATGTCTTTATCGCAAAGTATACGGTGCGGGTTCTTGACCAACCGTTTGTCTGGCGGTAGCCTACCAGGGTTGAATCGTTCAAGACCTTGACCACGGTCCAAACATTCTTGCCGTCATAATTATAGATCCCAGCAGTTAAGTCTACAATAAGATGTGAAGCATTCGATTCTTTGAACGTATAACGGTGCAGTCCTACACGTGTTGTTGTTGTTAATTCAGCTTTAATCTGATGTTTATCCAGTAAAACACTGTAATAGTTGGCCTCAGCCCGTTCGTTGGCATGCGAATATGGTGATCGATAACCATCTTGTGGTCGATCAGCTGTACCCGGGTTTAATTGGACTTTTCCTTGTGTCGGCATGATCTGTATATCACCAAGATCGGAGTGACCTGTACCGCTAAAATGCGTATGACTAAACCCGACAATCGTTGGATCATCATACTGATAACCAGCACAATATTTATAAACATCACCGTTATACCGCCCATTGACAGCATACGATAATGTATCCGTATCAGGGCTTAATTGTATAGCACCAAATGGAACTGTCGCCCCCGGAAAAGTATGCCCCATTTTCGCCGTACCGATGAGCGGTTTGACATACTGAACTAATTTCGTTTCTTGTGCCTTTAATAGATATGGGACACTAAATAATCCCAAAAAGATTAAACTTCTGATATTCATCGCTTATGAATTATAGTTTGGGATTTTGGCTATAATCGGCCCACAGCTCATCAATAGTTTTACCCGTCTCCACTTTCCAAAAAGCATCACTATAGCTTTTGCTACGCATCGCCGCATCCAATTTTTTGACAAAATCCTTCTTTACATGTAGATTGATCCAGTACAAAAAGCGCGCTGTAATACGGTAAGAATCTGTGTATTTCTGCTTTTCGTTATATTCTGGCAGCTTCCAATTTGCTCCAGCATTATCTATTCCATCATCAAATCGCACAAAATCGGCTATCCCCTCGGTAATCCACCAAGGGCCCGCCCCATCGGGGTATGCTTGGACAATATGCATTACCTCATGGGTAACCACATCAATATCGCCCGGATTTTTGGCAAACCAAGCTGGACTGTAACGGACAATCCCGCCCGCTGTCGCTGCCACACCTTTATAGTCCGGATCAATAACGAAAGACACCTTTTTAATGGTCTTTTTATTATATTTCTTGGCTAGTTTAGGATAGTTTGTAAAATATGCCGCCACCAACCTTTCTTTTAAAGGAGCACTAAAATCTTTGTCTTTATTTATCCAAATCAGGGTGTACCCACCTTTACTGATACTATCAACATCCACAGCCAATTTTCGGTCGTTTTCTGTATGTTTCCAGTTGTCCTGCGCGAAAAGTGAACAAGAGTATGCCAAACCAAATACGGTAACAACTACTTTTAAGTTTTTAAAGTTTATCATAACCCAATGATTATTTCTTTTTGTTCGATTTCAACTTGATATTTGTTTGCAAATCCGTTGTCATTGAATAAGGCACTGAATTTTTGGACGATCCCCTTGTATAATTGGGTTTTGCCGCCATGTCAAAATTAAGTGTGCCACCTTCATGCAATGCTTTGTGACTTAACCAGTTTTTACCATAATCCTTACCATTCATTTGCAATGTGTTTACATATACATTTTCAGCTGAGTTCTTTGGTGCATCAATAGTCAATGTCTTACCATTTTCAAATGTTAAGGTCGCTTTTTTAAATAATGGAGCTCCGAGCACATATTCATCCGTCGCCGGACAAACAGGATAGAATCCAAGCGCTGAAAAAACATACCATGCAGAGGTTTGACCATTATCTTCATCACCGCAATAGCCATCAGGTGTAGGCTTATACATTCGGTCCATCACTTGACGCACCCAATATTGTGTTTTCCAAGGTTGGCCAGCATAATTGTACAAATATGGCATATGCTGAATTGGCTGATTACCATGTGCATATTGCCCCATATTCGCAACTTGCATTTCACGTATTTCATGGATAATACCACCATAATAGCTATCGTCGAAATCTGGAGACTGAACAAACACCGAATCCAACATGCTCACAAAAGTCTTTTCTCCTCCCATCAGATCGATCAGCCCCTGAACATCGTGAAATACGCTCCACGAATAATGCCAGCTATTGCCTTCTGTGAATGCGTCACCCCATTTCAATGGATTAAAAGGGGCCTGGAATTTTCCATCTTTATTCTTTCCACGCATAAGATTGGTCGATGGATCAAATAAATTCTTATAGTTCTGTGCACGCTTAGCATACAAATCAATTTCAGCCTTCGGACGGTTCAATGCTTTTGCCAATTGGTAGATCGTGAAATCGTCATAGGCATATTCCAATGTACGTGCTGCATTTTCATTGATTTTAACATCATATGGCACGTAACCCAAACTATTGTAATATTCAACGCCTTTTCTTCCTACCGCACTCATTGGTCCTTCGTTATTAGCACCGTGTTGTAAGGCTTCGTATAACTTATTGATATCATAACCGCGCAATCCCTTCATATAAGCATCCGAAACCACCGAAGCAGAGTTATTACCCACCATGATATCAGCATACCCCGGACTGCTCCATTCAGGAAGAAAGCCTCCTTCTAAATAGGCATTGAGAAGACCTTCCTGCATTTCCTTATTAATGGAAGGATACATAAAATTTAAGAATGGGTACAACGCCCTAAAAGTGTCCCAAAAACCTGTTCCTCCAAATAAATAACCAGGAAGTGTTTTTCCATTATATGGACTGTAATGTACAGCCTTTCCTTGCGCATCAATTTCATATAACTTGTTCGGGAAAAATAAAGTCCGATACATGGTCGAATAAAACGTGCGCAGCTGATCGATATCATCACCTTCTACTTTAATTTTCCCTAAGGTCGAATTCCAGATCTGACGTCCGTCTTCTTTTATTTGATCGAAAGATTTGTTACCTAACTCATTTAAGTTTAATAAGGCTTGTTCGGCACTGATAAAGGAAGACGCTACTTTCACCTGCACCGGTTTCGTTTTGTCTTTTACCTTAAACCCGACGATTGCACCAGTGTGATCACCTTTGATCTGAAGTTGTCCATCCTTCTTCTCTTTGTCTTCCCAAGTAGCAACACTTGCAAAAGGTTGATCAAAAACCAAAACAAAATAATTCTTGAAATTAGCTGGCAGTGGACCGCGTGCATATTTCGAAGAATAGCCAATTATCATATTTTTTTCTGGAATAATCTGAACTTCAGATCCCTTTTCATAAGCATCCAAAACAATATAAGCATCGTCTGTTTTATTAAACGAGATCCTAAACATGGCTGCGCGTTCTGTTGGTGTCATCTCTGCAGTCACATCGTGATCTGCTAGATAAACCGAATAATAATACGGTTTTACAATCTCCGCTTTATGCGAAAACCAGCTCGCACGCTCATCTTGATCAAATACAGGCTTTCCAGTTACAGGCATGATAGAAAAAACACCGTAATCATTCATCCAGGGTGATGGCTGGTGAGTCTGTTTTAAACCACGAATCTTATCAGCGGTATATTGATACTGCCATCCATCGCCATTTTTCCCTGTTTGTGGTGTCCACATATTCATTCCCCAAGGTCTCGCAATCGAGGGATAGGTGTTACCATTGGACAACTCAAATTTGGATTCGGTACCCATTAATGGATTAACAAGATCGACAGCTTCTAGCTGCTGTCCTCTAAATTTCTGAGCCAAAACCGGTTTTGCGTAAAACAAACCCAAAGACAATAACGACCCTAGAAAAACACTTAAAGATTTCTTCATTATTTAGGATATATAAAAATATTTCTACTAAAACGTATTAGTAAAGATATAAAAAAGAATATTAAATCAAAATAAAGTCCTAGAATTGGACAAACACGTCTTATGATTTTTACAATTCAATTTCTATATATTCATTTGCTGTCCCATTTTAGCGTCGCATCAATTTCGTTGAGATGATATATTCTCTTGGTGTGGATATCCCCTGATCTATTTCCTTTAACAAAACTTTTACACAAGTTTTAGCCAGAGCTTCCAATGGTTGTTGAATACAGGAAATCTTAGGATTCAAAATATCAAATAATTCATGGTCATCAAAAGAAAACATCGGAAAATTATAGCTATTCTCAGGTGCCGACCGTAATACCTTCAATCCGAGAATACAAAGATAATTTGTGGTAAAAAATAGACCATCTAAGCCTATCTGCTTAGCTGCCCAATTTTTCAACATACGTGAACCTTTCTGCTTCAGGTGCTGATAAGGTAATTGCAGTATGCGAGATTCCATTCCGTATGTGTCACAAAACTCCAAATAAGCACGCTTACGCGCCAGCATTTGTGGCTGATCTGAATCAATCGTTACCAAGCCAAAATTTCGACAACCAATAGATTTCAAATGATCGCAGGCATTTTTCCCACTATCCTCGTTGTTTATATGTACATAATGGGTTTCTACTCTTGGCGAATTTCTATCAAAAACGACCAACGGAACCTTATGTTCCAATATTTTGCGCTGATATTCTTCCAGATCTACTGTCGGAGCCAAAATAATACCCTCCACTTTCTTTTCCAACATCGAATCGATGATATCGCGTGCATTTTGCGAATCTCCAAGCGTACTACTGTAGAGGACATGATAATTTTTCTTTCGGAACAATTCCTCTACATACAATGCAAATGGACCAAAAAAAGAATCCCCAATATTCTCTACAATTAGACCAATAGTATTTGACCGTCCCGTTGCTAAACTCTTAGCGAGTGCATTGGGTTTATAGCCAACTTTTTCAACGTATGCAAGTACGCGGCTTTCCAATTCCTTGCTAATGCGTGCTCGCTCGGCTTTGTGATTGATGACTAACGAAACAGTTGATTTAGACACATTGAGTTCCTGTGCTATTTCTTTAATTGATTTGGCCATAAGAGCATTTTCATAAAATTAGGGTGAAATTAGAAAATAAATATGAACATATCGGAGATTACAATTGATAGCACACACTAAATTATTACACAATCGTATGCGCGAGAGTCAAAAAAGGCTTAGATTGACAATGAAGACTGTTTAACTAATACTTTTATGCCTCGATAAATAACGACCGATATGGCCTAAAAGGTATTTTTGCTTAGATTTAAACTTCATTTTTCATGAATAGCAAATGTCTATTACAAATAGATGTATAAAAAAGGAATACAAACCATTATTGATAACCATCAGAATTTCTTAAAAGATTAAGATGACCATTATCTAAATTAGTGGCCTATCCTAACCAACAAAGAGATTTGATTTGACGAATGAACTAGATGCAAATGAAAACACCTTTTATGTTATCTTTTCTGATGATGTTAACAGCCATGGCCGTAGCGCAAGAGAAAGACAAAAGACCCAATATCATACTTATTATGGCAGATGATCTTGGTTATGGAGACCTTGGTGTATACGGTCAGCAAAAAATTGCAACGAGGCATATCGATTCATTGGCTGCTAAAGGAATGAAATTTGACAACTTCTACGCTGGTACATCGGTGTGCGCTCCCTCGCGATCATCTTTAATGACAGGACAGCATACTGGCCACACCTATGTAAGGGGTAACAAAGAAATTGAGCCCGAAGGACAACAACCGCTAGCCGACTCTGTACAAACTTTCGCTATGCTTCTACAACAAGCAGGATATACAACCGGTGCGTTTGGCAAATGGGGACTTGGCATGGTCCATACAACAGGTGCTCCTGATCAAAAAGGATTCGATGAATTCTATGGCTATAACTGCCAACGTCAATCCCATCGCTACTACCCAACTCACCTCTGGCATAATAACGAAAGGATAGAACTCCACGGCAATGGTTTAATGGCCCAAGGACAGTATGCTCCAGCATTAATTCAAGAAAAGACCTTGAAATTTATTGATGAAAATAAAGAAAAACCTTTTTTCCTTTATGTACCTACAGTTCTTCCTCACGCCGAATTATCGGGTCCGGATGACAAATATTATCAATTATATGCAGACAGGTTTGATGAAAAACCACATAAAGGAAATGACTATGGCCCACAAGCGACTGTTTCCGGTTACGCTTCGGTAGAAAAACCGCATGCCATGTATGCGAGTATGGTAAGCCGTATGGATGCTTATGTCGGTCAAATTGTTGATCGTTTACGCGAAAACAAGCTATTGGATAATACAATTATCATTTTTACAAGCGACAACGGATCGCACAAAGAAGGCGGAGCCGATCCCAATTTTTTCAATAGCTCTGGCGGGTTACGCGGCAACAAACGCGACCTCTATGAAGGTGGCATCAAGACCCCTTTCATTGTTTATTGGCATGGTAAAGTTGCGGAAGGAAAAACCTCAAACTACCTGGGTGCTTTTTGGGATATTATGCCGACGATGGTCGAGCTTGCCGGGACAAAAAAACCGCATTATACAGACGGAATTTCATTTTTACCAACGCTGCTAGGTAAAAACAAGCAACAAAAACAGCACCAATACCTGTACTGGGAATTTCATGAAGATGGGGGTCGTCAAGCCCTGCGCCAAGGAGATTGGAAACTTATCTTACAAAAAGTGACAAGTAGCCAACCTACAGCCGAACTATATAATCTCAAACAAGATCCAAAAGAACAACACAATATTGCCCAGGAAAACCCAACGAAAGTAAAAGAATTACGTCAGCTGATTGAAAAAGCGCATGTCGAAAGTGATATTTTCCCATTAACAAGTGTAAATATGCACATAAAATAAGGTTTGGGGAGTAGCAAACTGAGCGTTATTTTCCCCAAAAAACATTAAAATTCCGGAAAGTATAGCAACAGGAAAAAGATACCAAGAAATAGAAATGATTGACTTCCGATAGAGGCACACAAAAGATCCTAGTCCAACGAAGAACTAGGATCGCATAGTTAAAGAATTACCGCCAACAGATGCCACTTATCGATGAATCGTTTGCTTATTATCCTAACTGAGGATCAGTTTTCGAATGGTTACCCGTTTCTACGCGACCAGCGAACTGACGTATAAATTTGGTTCCCTCCACGTGCAGCGTCACATCATACCAACCATGGGTTTTATGAGATTCCACAATCCACTTCGTAGATTTCCCTGCCGCAAGTACAATAGATTTCGTCCAGGTGCTGTAAGCATTATCTTCTACATGTACATGAAATGATTTTTCCCCTTTGTTATGGATCTCCAGTACAAGATTACCCGTCAAAAGACCTTTCTTCCCGATTTCATAGGTCGCTCCAACAGATAAGGGTTCCTCCTGTCCTTTAAATCCGCGCATAAAACCATTAGGTCCGTACACAGTCAAATCGTAAAGGTGATCTTTAAAGTCCGCCAAGTTCCAGTCAAAGCTTAGTTCCTGACCAGCGACAACTGCAAATGGCCAAAATTTCACTCCGTCTTTATAACTCGGGCCACTATAGACATTAAATGGGCTATTTAGCGATTTACTACCAAATACCTTATTGCCAACTTCTAGTGTCAGGTGAATCTGATTGTGTTCCTTAGCAAAAGAGTCTTTGACATAAAGCTCGTAAGCCAACGCGCTGGAGTTTTTCTGACCTTTCTCCTGTCTTGCCAGTAAAGTGGAATGACCTTTAGACCGCAATCCTGCGGCATCCTCTTTCGACCAAACATGAAAATTATTAGGTAGCGGTTTCGATTTCGCTTGATCAATCGCATAAATCTGCTGATTCCGATCAAGGAAAGGCAAATCAACAGCATTCGCTCCCTCAGCTTTCCGAAATATCGATGTCAAATCACCTGTAATGGCCCGGCGCCAAGAGCTGATATTCTCCTCTTTTACCTGCTTGCCCAACTTTTTTTCAAAGAAATGCTCCATAAACTGAATCGTCGATGTGATATCGCAAATCTCCGAATTGACCCAACCGCCTTTTGACCAAGGTGACGCCACAATCAAAGGTACGCGGTAACCGAGCCCCACTGGGCCTTCCGTTGCATTATCTTTTTCTTCACCGTCGGCAAGCTCCTGTGCTAAACTCACATATTCACCGCTATAATCCAATTCCGGAGAGGTCTTTCCTGAATGGCTATCTGCTGGATTAGGTGCTACAAAAGGAGGAATATGGTCAAAATAACCATCATTTTCATCATAGTTCAGAATAAAAATGGTTTTCTTCCAGACTTCTGGATTCTCTGTCAGAATATTCAAAAGCTCCGATACATACCAAGCTCCATACATAGGGGCGCTCGGGTGATCTGAGAAGCTTTGTGGTGCTACAAGCCAAGACACTGCGGGTAACTTTCCAGATTTCACATCATGTCTAAATTGGTGTAAAACATCCCCCTTAGGAACTCTAATCTTTTCACCCTCATGTGTCACGACGCTTGTCTCACGGTAGAAAGAATCACCCTCATTCGTCTGAAAAGCGCGTTCATGCAAGGCACGCTGTTCTTTAGGAAGCTGCTGAAAAGCATGATCCGTAAGACGTGCCAAATGTTTTTGATAGCTATTCAGCTGCTCCTGCTTCTGCTTGAGTTTATTCTGTGTTTTTTGTACACTCTCGGTATTATTATTCGCTAGTGCTTTTTCAAGTTCTTGAATCTCCGCTGGTAATTCAGCAATACGTTTACGCATAAAATCAAGATGGCTTTTCTTGAATTCAATATGATATTGTGCAAACCATTCCAAATTGTTGTCTGTAAAATTTCCCAACAGATCCTCACCGTTTAAGCCACTTTCTATGCTGACTTCATTTTGGTAGACTTTCCAGGAGATCCCTGCTTCTTCCAAGCGTTCCGGAAAAGTCTTCCAATGTGCCCAACGGTTAAAATAGATATCTGAATTCCGCACCAATGGCTTCGCCCCTTTATGCGGCACACAGGTTCCCGTCCAAAAGAAATGCCTATTGGTGGTTGTCCCCGTAATAGACGAACAGAAGTGCTGGTCACAAATGGTAAAGGCATCAGCTAACGCATAATAGAAAGGAATATCCTCCCGTGTATAATAACCCATTGTTAGCGGAATTTCTTTCAAGACCTTTCCTCCTGGACGCTTCGCTTCAATCCAGTTATCGTGTTTTCCCTGATTACGGGCTGCCATCTGATTTTCCCAGGAATGTGGTAAATTTCCGGTCCAGGCAGCATTTGAATTTTTGATATCCAGTCGGAACGGCGAATAGGTGTTACCTGCAGCCGACGATTGCAACCATACAGGGTTACCACTAGGCAATTTAATCGCCCGTGGATCATTAAACCCTCGAACCCCACGAAGTGTTCCAAAACTATGATCAAAAGAACGATTCTCTTGCATTAATAATACAATATGCTCGGCATCTAAAAAGGTACTTCCAGTGATCGGTTCAATAGCCAATGCACGTTGTATGGCATCTGGCATAGCACTCTGTAAGCCAAAAACACCAGCTAACAAGGAAGCCTTCTTAATAAAATCTCTTCTGCTATCCATAAATAAATTTGTTATCTCTCTACTAAATTCAATGGTCTAAAGCGAATATATCCATTCGCTGTCGTTTTTAATGTAACGTTTTTAACAAAAATCCCCGCAAACGATTGATCTCATCTACGGGGATTGTTTTTTTCGAAGGACTTATTTCAAAAGCCACATCAATTGGTTGATCTCATCATTGCCTTTATATTGGCGCTGCATTGCCTCGTCCAAATTTGCAGAATTATAATTGTACTCTAATGATGGGTAACGCCACCGCATCGGTATTTTATCCGGTGCGACTGAATTCAAACTTGATGTTGGATTGATTTTCCATTTAGGATAGCCCGTTCTTCTGTAATCATAATATGGAGTCATACGCCCCTGCAAGTAACTGGCTAAATATTTTTGTGTCATAATAGCCTCCAGTTGTGCTTCAAGTACGACCGGAAATTGATTTCCATAAGTTGCTACTGCTGTATTGATGTAGTTGGCATCCAATGGCATATTATGGGTATATTGAGCCGTATTCGGCGTATTATCCGCTATAAATTTCATTGCGGCTTCAATTCCTTTCTTATACCAATTAACGGACGATTCGGCAACCCAGCCCCGTGCGGCAGCTTCAGCTATCACAAAACATAGATGTGCATAACTGTATTGTTGTGTTGGTTCACCACTAACTAGTTCCGTATAACGGTCATTCAATTTAGAATAATCATTTTTCTTCTTTAACTCAGCAATTTCACTAAAGGAAAGAGAAGGATCTGTCCCTATGTACGCGCTAAAATCATTAGACTGTTTGCCGTTTGTGATCTGTAATGCGGAAGGATTCGCATAATAAAACAATCTTCTATCTTGATATTGTTTCAATCGGTCAATAACCTCTGTCGAAACAATAGGATAAATAACAAAGCTATTACTAATCTTATAGAAAGGATAAGTTTGGCTGGCTTTGTCCTCATGAACGACCTGAAAATTATCTGCATTACTACCAAAGATCGGTTTACTGGTCAAGATTGATTTAAAACGATCTTTTATCTTCAGATCGGCATCACTTTCTTTTTTGCTTAATTGAATAAGAACATTTAATGCAAAGCTGTTTACCAATTTGCGCCATTTCGTGATATCTCCAGCGAACAATGGATCACCATCAAATTTTTCACCTTCCGAAAAGAGCTTATCTGCAAGCTCCAACTCGTTCAAAATACCCAGAAAAACATCTTTTTGCGTATCATATTTTGGAAAGTAAACTTTATCCGTTTCCCCTTTTAATGCATCTTTATAGGGAATATCTCCGACACTCATAGTCCCCTCGTAAAACTTCATCGCACGAGCAAAATACATCAAACCATTATAAGAGTTCTTAAGTTTTTCGCTTGTTGCAAACTCTCCCATAAAATGAGCATCGTTGATCGAAGTCATTGAGATATCCCATTCTCCTAAACTATTATATTGATATCCCTCCGTCAACTCCGTCCAAGCGATTTCTTTGGTGAGCATATAAGGCTGCATAAACCCTTTAGTAGAAGGTTGACGTACCAAATTTAAAATTATACGAGTAGCCAACATGGAAGGTTTTACCACGGATGGTGTCTCAGGATTAGTATTGATCTCATCAAACTTGGAACAACTTGTCGACACCGCCAAAGTACCAAGGGCGATATACGTCAATAATCTTTTCATGTTCATATTTGTTTTGTAGTTTTTAAAAAGTTAGGTTAATATTAAAACCAATGTATCGCATCGATGGTGAACTTAAATCCTCAGACCCCACATCTGGATCAGAGAAACGAAACTCTTTCGTCCACAACAATAAGTTTTGCCCAGTCACGCCAACACTTGCACGTTTCGCTTTAAACTTCGAAGCGATCTTATCGGGCATTCGGTAACTAAGCGACAATTCACGAAGTTTAATGAATGTTTCGTCCCAATAATTCCATCGGCCTGAATAGGCTCGTTTGTAATACCCCTCATATGAAACCACTTTATCATTTGGAGCAAATACACGCGTATCCTCTGTAATCTGACCGTATTTATCATAGGTCACACTACCGGAAACAATTTTCACACCCGGAGCGATAAAGGTTTTATTGCCATTAACCACTTCCTCATAACGGTATGGTGTATCTGAATCAGGATGAGAACCTGTCTGCCATAAACGACCATTCATTGTTGAGTAGGACATCCCTTTAATTCGACCATCTAGGCTAAAACCAAATGAGAAGTCTCTATAACGAAACTGATTTGAAAAACCCCAAAACCATTTTGGCGCAGTATATCCTATTAATTGATTGGCATACTGAGCTGAAATTGGCATCCCAGAACTATTTAGTATCATCTGTCCATCCGGAGAACGCTCCCAGTCCTTATATTCGATATAATCGGCCCGCAATCCTTCCTTAACATATAATGCATCTTTTGAATATTGAGGATCCAACTTGTGGAAATAGCGCATGTTCTGAGAAAGGTTCATCGTAATATCCCACTGGAAATTTTCACGCTTAATCGGTGTACCTCCCAATGTGATTTCATGCCCTTTAGTCATCTCCTCCTCCTTTGTATTGATCAAACGCTCCTCAAATCCGGTAGTTTTTGAAATCTTAGCTTTGACAATCTGATTGTGTAATAAGCGATAGTAGCGGGTATAATTACCGTACAACCGATTATTCAATACCGCGAAGTCAAACCCGAACTCGGTCAAATCGCGTTGCGTAGGTGAAATCGAGTAGTCTTTGATAATATTTGGATAAGAGGCTGTTGGTAGGCCATTCCAAACATTGCTTGTTACCGAAAAAGTTGAATTTATCTCATATGGATTCAGTACGGATTTTGTAATCGCCCAAGATCCCCTTACCTTGAACATATCCAACCAAAGAGGTTTTGATGGAAGCAGGTCCGTAACAACAACACTTCCCGAAACTGAAGGATAAAAATAAGAACGATGATCCTTTGTTAACGTTGAAACCCAATCATTACGTCCAGTAGCTTCCAAAAAGATCGCATTTCGCCAAGACAAAGAAAGACGTCCATAAAGCCCATTTCGCATTTCTTTAATACGGGACTCAACCGCTTTCGCCGGATCGATTGAATTCCGTAATGAATAAAATCCTGGAATTGACAAACCGTTAACTGTATTCGCGATCAAATTATTATCCTTGCTGTAGAAAATAGACCCCCCTAATAATCCATCAACTCCCCAGTCGCCAAAATTTTTCTTGGCAGTAAAAATCGCATCGTTCGTAGTCGCAAAGCCATCATAATCGGCTTTCATATACTTCCCTTTACTATCAAAACCACCGAAATCTTCAAATCCGCCCCGTGTTCCATATATTCCGATCGGATTTTGCTGTGTTCTTGACTTGCCATAATAATCATAACCCGATCGCACCATGAATTTCGCCCAATCGTTAACCTTATAATTCAACGTAACAGCGGCATTCACCTTATTGATCAATTCGGGAGTAGTTTTTTCGTGCGCGATCAAGTACGGATTATCATACCACCCTTTATACATCCAGTTTTGAGACTGGTCTTTCACTATCCAATAGTCTTTGTAATCTTTCAAATTATATTCGGGGCCGGTCCACACTAAGATATTATAGATGTATCCTTGATCATTATAGCCGGAACCAAAATTATTAGAGGAAGAACTTCGGTTATACCCAAGCCTAGTCTCTAAGTCAAATTTCTCACTGATCTTTGTTGTTCCTGTCACCGAAATATTTGTCAGGTTCAACTTTTGATTGGGATACTGTCCTTTATTATAAATATGATTAATGGATGTTCTTATGCTTCCATGGTCCCCTTGATTAGTAAAGCTGACAGTATTATTGGTGATAAACCCTGGTTCCAAAAAGTTTTTAAAATTGTCCTTACCCCTTGACGTAAGCTCACTTACTTCATACTGTTTGCTAATTGGATTCCATTGTTCGGCAGTTCGGCCAATATCCAATTTATCCCCCCAGACATAATCATCATTGTTAAATTTTCCGGACTCTCCCGAAGAATAGCTATGCTGCACCTCAGGCAACGCAAGATAGCCTGAAAAGAACATATTATTGGTATTCACCGTAATCTCTGTTCCTTTCTCTGCTAAACCTTTTTTGGTCGTGATCATGATAGCTCCTCCTTGTCCCTTACTTCCATAAAGGGCGGTAGCGGTAGCTCCTTTCAAAACGGTCATATCCTGGATATTGTCAACAGGGACATCCCTTAGGTCCATATTTTCGTAAGCCACGCCATCAATGACCAAAATAGGTGTCAGTCCACGTACTTCGATTTGTGGTGTTTTGTTAAATTCTGTACTATTCATAACGCGTACACCAGAAATACGTCCGGTCAAAGTCGTCCCGACATCTACTCCTTTCACACGCGTCAAATCTTCTCCCTTCACACTTTGAGTTGAATAGCCCAAAGCCCTTTGCTCTCTTTTTATACCCAACGCTGTCACAACAACCTCTTCCAATGCTTCGGAGGATTTGGCTAGTTTAATAGTCCCTGCTTGTGCCGCCAAAATTTCAATACTTTCATACCCTATATAGGAAATTTGAAGGATCGCATCGTCAGCGGTATTTGGCAATTTGAAAACACCATTGCCATCCGTAGTAACAGCAACAGCAGTCCCTTTCACACGTACTGTGACACCAGCGATAGGCTGACCTGTTTCCTGATCGACAACCTTACCCCTAATCTCGTTGGAAACAGCGGAAATCGGCTTATCATTCTTACTTCTAACATCATTATTGGTTCTCTTCGAGACCACATAAAGCTTCTCATCAATTTTCTTGACCTCCAGATTTCCGTCCGAAATGGTCTGAATAAATTGAACAATCTGCTCCTTTTTCAATGTACTCAAATCAGCTAAGTCATTGACTTTTTGATTTGATATCGAAGCGTCATAGCCAAATTTGACATTAAATTTTTGTTCCATTCGTGTGAGGATTTTCCCAATTCCTTCACTGGTAGAAAATTGTGATGCCATGGTCTGAAGTGCAAGCGACTGAAAGAGCAAAGCACTCCCCATAAGTTTTAAATAGTAATTGGTTCTTTTCATAAATTACTTTTTATGGATAATTATTTGATTAAATGCGGTATTAAGCATCGTAAGTGATTTTTCTAGATCACTTGCTGGTAGATAACCTGTATAACTTTCCGTCCGGAAAGAGTCTATCAATTCGAGGTTACTATCCGGATAAAGGTTATTGAGATCGGCGACGATCTGGGTAAGAGGAACTTGATTAAACGATAAAAGATCACTCTTCCAATTTGTTGCACTGGTCGTATCTGCTTTGGATACATCAAATTGCTTTTGTCGCTCATCATAGGCAACTTGCTGCCCAGGTTTCACAATGGAATATTCCTTCCCGCGAGATACACATACGCGGCCATGATTTAATACCAAACGGCTGTGCCCCTGCGAACAGTTTAAGTTAAAGGCTGTGCCCAGCACACGAACATCAAAGTCGCCCGAACTGGCTATCACAAAAGGTTGCTCAGGATTTTTGGCGACTTCAAAAAAGGCTTCGCCTGAAAGTTTGATCCGACGTAAACTGTCTGTATCAAAATCTGACAACAATTCAATCTGTGCTCCCTGTCGCAGAGAAACATGTGTACCATCTGGCAGTACCAGCCTCTTCACAAATTTTGTCGGATTAGAATAATGGACAGTTGCGTAGGCTGCGTTCTTATGCTGCTCCCCAAACTTAAATTGAAATAAGAAAGCAAGACCGATCAACAGTAAACAGGCAGCGGCGGAAATGACAGACCAACGTCTTTTCCAATTAGGTACTACACGCGTCGTCAATGGCGTACCTGTAATCGTAAAGAAGATATCTTCAGAAGTTGTTTTGTTCAGTTCACAATCACGATCATCTAGCGCAACAACCTCCTCCACATCTGGAAGTTCATCCCTGTCACAAGAAGTCAGTAAATCAAGAAATATGGCGTTTTCCTCGGGACTAAGTTCTCCCTTAAGGAATTTTCTATATAAAGCAGCTATTTTGGAATTCATCATCTATGCCCATCTTTAAATACATATACGTACCTCGATGACCAGAAGACGATGCGGCTCTAAAAAATATTTAAAAAAATCAATAGGGCTATTGAAATCTCAAAATGATCAATAATATATTGCCGAACAAACTTGTTGCCTTTAACCAATTGATCACGGACGGTATTAACGGAAATCCCAAGCCTATCTGCAATTTCCTGATTATCCAAAAACTCTTCTTTACTCAAAAGAAAAATCTCGAGTCGCGCTTTCGGGAGTTTTGAAATGGCCTCACGATAAACGCGCTCCAAATCTTTAAACCGAATAGCTTCCTCATTCGAATTGTCTACCAATTTGGTCTGATCGATGTCTGTCGCCTGAAATTGGAATCTGACCTTTTGTTTTCGCAATTCGTCAAAAACAAGATTTCGGGCAATCGTATAGAGGTAAGACTGCGGATTTTTATTCCCATCTAATTCTGCCCATTTTTTCCAAATTCGGGAGAATGTTTCCTGGACTAAATCTGCGGCAGCTGGCTCTTCTTTCAGATGTAAATAAGCATATTTATACACTTTGTCCTTATACAACAAAAAGAAAGTTTTAAAATCCAGGGCATTATTATTTTCAATAGGCATTCTTCATCACATATAATTGATCATACAAGTTTAGTGAGAATTTTTTAAAATATGCCCATGAAATACGTAGGATGTGTGGCATGTAAGCTCAAGCAATATAAGTGGTAACAATTTAATTATAATGAATTTATATTAAATTAACACTAGTATCATGGGGTTTTCGATCAACAAAATAATAGCCAGAAGACCGCGCAATCTTATACAACAAAGAATAGCCTGACTTAAATACATAAAAAAGTTCCATTGCAGGTAGACAATGGAACTTTTTATGTATTCCTATAGTTCTTTAGTCGACTACACAAGTTATTTTAACAACGGAAATGGTCCCAAAAAATAAGTTCCTCGCTTATAGAAACGGAGAAAGAAATCAAGCACCGCATCGTTCACTGGAAAGAAGAACTGCTTATCCACCTCCGCCTTAAATAGATTAACATAGTACTTCGGCAACTCACTTGGGAAGAAATCTTCAACCAAAAGATTCAAAAAATACCGTGCATAAGGTACCTCACTTTGATCATCTTTCTGTACAAAGTTGTTATTCTTTAATGGAAAAAATTCCGCTATACCGCCAAAAACTTCCAAACCCGTTTTTGGATTAAAGAATACCGTAACTTGGGCATCTTCCGTAAGATCCAAATTTGATTCTGGAAGTGGAGATTCTTCTTTGCTCGGGTATTTTTGTTGATACTTCTTAAAGAAATCTGTTGCAAACTCCTTCACTTCTTTTCCTTCCATAAACGCAACAGCCGCCTTATGTTCTGACTGGAACAATTTGCCCATATCTTTCAGCTGCTTTTCCGTTTTCTTCAAGCTCTTATCCTTACCATTCAAGGCCTCAATGCGATAAGTCATCTCATACTGCTCCGGTAAATCAAAATTTACCTCATCGGTATTCACAACGGTCATGATTCCAGAGAGATTCCAAGCATCTTTCCATGGCACAATTTCCATATAGAAAGATAAGGTTTCGGTAGGTTCAACAAATTGCTGTATAGAGTCCTTAAAGATTTTAAATGCTGTCTTTGTACCGATATGTTTTACATGCACATAAAGCTCGTCCGCTTTTACATATTCAAAAAAACTATTAATACGATTACCTAAAGTTTTGACAATACCATATAGCGCATGTTCTTTGCCAACCACCTCAGCTACAAATTCAGATGCCTTCAATGCAAACAGATGCAGTCTGTAATTATTGAAATGGTTATCTCGAACGCGATAGATCATCTGTTGTAACTGATTCTGATCGTGCTGATATCGCCCTATCTCCGCAACTTGCATCAAATGATTGAGATTGGTGTTATATTCACCCGCTGTCAGGTAATTTGTGGCAACAAGCTTTTCAATAAAATTACGGACTTCAAAATAGTTCGCCCCTTCGTCCAGAACATATTCTAGTTTTAACTTTTCATTTTCAGGAGCAACTTCATAATGTTCTTCCAAGATCGAATAGGCCAAATCTGTAACCAATTGGATCAAACGACCACGGGGATCAATAAATAAATGTGGGTTGCGTTCACTGAAAAACAACCAGGTCAATACAGCAATATCTTCACTATTAATATCCTCAGCATAATAATCCGTTAGGTCATTATCATTATAAAAAGGCAAAAGTTGATTGTATAGTTCTGTATGAATCGTTCTAAAAGCAGCAAAAATTCCTGTTTTCGCAATAACGTCTTCTAAATAACACGTTAGATAGATACTCAATGTCTTTAAAGCATTGGTATGGATGAGATCATTTGTCTCTTGCTCCTCAAACCATAGTGTAGATAAACTATCATTGATTTCATTTGCAACGCGTAAGTAATAACTATCTATTTCGTTTGTTTTTTGATAAGTATGGTGTGCTATCCAGTCTTGAATAAAAATTCTGTTTCCTCTCATATGAAAAATGCTAAAACCAAAAGTAGCCAAATTTTCGAAATATCCATACGGGCAAAACACAAACGCGGACGAAAATAATCTACATGAGTTATAGCAAGCACAAACAGCCAAGAACACCTAAATCTCTTGTACAATTTTAGATATGTCCTTACTGTAAAGGAGACTGACTGGACTAAAAGCAGGCGGTATCTGCTACAAGAATAAAAATTGTCACAAAAAAAAGAGATACCTCAAAGGGTATCTCTTTCTCTAATTAATATATTTTGATGCTAGCCTGTAGCAATCACATTCTTATTATTTCCCAAATGATCCTGCAATGTCGGATTCAATATAGTGCATGTTTTGAGTAAATCACGCACAGGATATTTAGCCACTACATCCTCCAGCGCTGCTAAATGCCGCTCGTGGTGCACGTCTGTTCCTACAAAATCATACATCCCAGACTTAATCATTGTCAAAGCTGCAGACTTTACCTCAACACCATAATATCGACTGATCGACAACAAGTTCAGCTGCAACATACAACCCGCATCCTTGATCTGCTTATACATGTTAAAGTTGTAATGATAGTAATTATAACGTTCTGGGTGCGCCAAGATAGGTTGATAACCAAGGTTTTGAATATCCAATATCGTTTGAAATAGCGCTTTGGATTCTTGTAAATAGGACATCTCAATAAGCACATAACCACCGGGCATGACACAGAGTTCATTTGATCCGATGAGATTCACAATGCCGTCATCAATCATATGCTCGGCAGCGGCATGAACTTCGGGTATATTTGGAAGACCTTTTAGACCAGTTAATAGCTTGTCCTTAGCAGCTTCAATCGTACGAATCGAATTTGGATGCACGCCATCCATAATATGCGGTGTACAGATAAATTTCTCGAAGCCCATTCGTCCAAGTCCTTTCAACAATGTCAATGATTGTTCGATAGATTGACTCCCATCATCAATTCCAGGAAGGATATGGTTATGCATATCCACTTCCAAGAAAGCCAGTTTACCGACAACCTTTACTTTTGAATCCTGAGTTTTGTTTCCAAACAGTTTTGAAAATATCCCCATATCGTGATATATAAATCGTTTAGTTATTTTGTTTTCCCTGCGAATAATTAAACATCAAAAGTACGACAAACACAGTAAACGATCTTAATATTATTTTAACATCATAAAATATAACCATAATATTACAAAAGAAAACCAAACAATAGTGCAATAAAATTGTTCAGCAACCTCCTTTAGTTACTTTTTATTTAATTCCGCCAAAATTTGATCGAGTAAATAACTGATCGCACCATCACTGGTCTGCGGCAATCTTGTCGACATTTCAACCTCAGCACGGTTACCAACCACACCTTTGGAAGTAATTGCGGTACTGCCATATTGATTGAGTTGCGCCAGTGTTGTTTCCCATTGTTTATCCGGTGTAACCCCCATTTCCTTTAACATTGTCGGTAGCTTTTGTAGGTCAATAGCTGCTGACATCTTGTTTTGCTTCATCAGTTTTACAAAGTCTTTATTTCCGGGAGCATTCATCTTATTCTGACGGATATCATTTAATGACAAGGAATCATTACTGACCATGACCAGATCTTCTTTCAAAAGAACATACATTGGAAAATCCTTGGCTTTCTGTTTTGAAAACGCATAAATACCATCATGAACCTGTCCAACTTGCTTTGAAACTGCCATTTCTAAGCCTTTTTTTATCAATCGTTGATCTTTTGATGTGAACATCCAAATAAACACCGGAAGTGTTTCTTCCTTCGTCTTTTTCACTTCGGTTGCATTATAATCATCGTCATAGGTGTAATCGATATAATCTTTTTTGAACTTCCGAAGACCATTTACGACGACCAAGTGGTCTCCTGGCATCACCTCGGCAATGGCCTTTTCATCTAGCGCTATTTCGAGAGCCATCAATCCCCATTCCACAACGTCCTGTTGAGGTCCCAATAGACCGCTATAATATTTTGCCATATAGGCAGGCATCTCTCTCAGATAAGCCTCCGAATTAATATTCACATTAAAAAACCCTAGTGTTTTATCCGTTAAATATTTACTGAACTTCGAATTAGGCTTTCGCGCATACATTCTTTTGGTCATCTCAGCAAGGTCCTTATCTAAACCTACAGATCCCTTTAATTTCAGCACATTGCCCTCTTGCACTAAATCCAATACCCCGTCTTGATAACCCGTTTTGAACTTATCCAGTTTGATTCCCATATAATAATAAGGAAGAGAGGTGGTGTAAGGCATAAGACCACGGTACAGATCCTCTACACGAGGAACATATAATCGAATGAGCCCGAGATTCTTTAAAACCTTCTCCTGATCTGCAATTGACAAAGACTTATGACTCCCTGAAACCAAACGGGTAACCTCGTTCAATAACCATTTATCACGTAAGCCGTTACGAATCGAATCGTTTTTCCGATTTTGATCTTCATAGGCCGTATAAAGCGAATCGTAGTAACTTGGATCATGCATTTCTGCCGCGTCAACCGCTGCAGCCGCAGCCGCAGCAATATCAACAACAGGTGGCAGTACTTCTGTAGCACCTACTATCGTATCAGGTTCCGCAGCTATAGCAACCGGTGGCGCCAATCTTTCATCTGCATCCCAGACTACGGCAGCAGAGTCCATTGCCGATACAGTCGTATCTGCCCAAGCATCTTCGTCATCAGCTGGACGCGCGACGTAGTCTACCTTTTTGATTCCATAACGACTAGCAATTGAATCATTGTCCAAAAAGGTGGTATTTGTCGTTGCCGAAACAAATCGAGCGATCCGATCGTTGTATACCAACATACTCCCCGCCTTGAGGCCTATGCTCGTATAGCCATTTGCAAATGCCTTGGGTTCACCCGCCTCATGAAGCAGTTTCTCAAATTGCCCCTTGTTATTCAAGGAAAATATAAATTCCGTAAAACTGATACTATCGGTTTTCCTGGTATAAAAATAGGCTGTCTGGGATAGGTCTACCCCCAAATTTTTAATATCATTGTTCGCTGAAATTCCCGATTTCTCAAAAAAACCAGTCTTCTGGAGTAACTCGTTCAGTTTATTTGCATTTGCTTTCTGCACAATGTCTTTCATATGGAAAGCTGCAATCATTTCTGCATCCTCGGGGATTTGTTTGATCAAGTCCTGCGCCTTTACAGTTGTCCCAAAAGACAAACAGGCTAATCCTAGCAGTATAAATTTTGATTTCATCGTATAATAATTTTTCAGCTACACCGAACCTACTCTATAGAAACGCTTTCAGCAACTAAATGAAGTCCCGGTTTCACCAATGTTATAGGTTATTTTGTTAATGTGATTTTATTTGCCAAGCTCGATTTACCATAGACCAAATCCATAAATGGTAGTTTTAGCAAGACCCCTTTCTTATTCCCGGCAACCTTTGCAAGACTGTTTGCCTGAGATACAACCGGTTTTTCAAAACGTACAATCTGCGTATAGAATGCGTCCGCAAACTGAGTTGTATTATCGTTTCCCAGTTGATTAAATTTTGCTTTCCAGTCAGCAGAAGTCACAAATTTGCGTTCAAATACATGGCTTTGTGCGTTATAATAATAGCGGTTTGAATTCGATATCTTCGTTTTAAACCGATTTGCCAATATATCCGAAAAGGCGTTCAAGGATTCTATCTGGCTGAAATCACAGGAGATATTAACGATATAATTGGTAAAATCTGTGCTGTACTGTACATTAGAAATTCCTTTAGTTTGTTTTAGTAATTGAACAGCAGATCGAATCTCTTTCTCCATGTCCGCTTGAGAAGGTATACGGATGCCTTTAATACTTTTCATTTTCATTAAAGAAGACACCTTGGTTTTACTTTTACTCAAATTTAATGTGGCGGCAATATGTCCGGAACCGTCTGATTTTAAGTCGATCTGCTCAACAAAATCAAAGCAGCTCGATGCCGTCAATACCATGACAACAGCACAGATAATCACATAAAATCTATTCAATTTTCCTTTTACTTTAAATACTTCTTCCATTACAACCTCGTAACGATTAATAATTTGTCAAATCAATATATGTTTTGACATGAACAGCAAACATTGTGCTATTTTTTTCCTATTGACAAATTTATTAGAAACGAGAATATATTTTACTACCTGATTTCAGGGAAAAATGAAGAAAATCAACACCTTCGTATTAATTTTTTCCAAAAGGAATTAAAAGCGTTACCCTAGTACTACACATAATAGCACAACAGCAACCTAAAACAAATGATTTTTAAACCAGTATGGAACACATACTGTTAAATATTTTATCAATTACCTATATTATTGTCTTAACAACTGTTTGAGATCTTTAAATATACTACAAGTGAGATACTATAAAACCGAAATAGTGCCTAAAATATCTATCTAAAGATCAATCCAATACAAACCTTATAACCGGGATTACTAAAAAGATCGCTGTAACTTCTAGTGAACTTAACTATTTTTGCCATCACTTTATCAATATACACTAGCTATTCATATGACGAACACGACCAAAGCGATACCGGATCAAAATATATTCCGGATAGCCTACATTATAATTGCATTGCTTACTTTTAACTCCTGTCAGAAAACGGAAACTAGAATTGACCGAGCGGCGGTGCAATTTACCCCTACTATTGTTGGTCAAATCAACACACAAACGACAGAGATTTCCTGGAATAAAAATGACCAAATCGGTGTATATATGTACAAAGCCGACCAACCTTTGGCAGCAATTTCGCTTATCGACCAGGTCAAAAATTACCCCTTCACTTTTAACGGTTCGGTTTTTCAAAGTAACAGCCCGGTTTTCCTACCGAATGAAAACGTGGACTTTATCGCCTATTATCCTTACAAATCACTGGCAGACTTTCAATATCCCATCAATATAAGTGACCAGTCCAACCCGGCAGCCTTAGACCTGATGTATGCAAACAATGCCAAAAACATCGGTAAAAACAACAATACAGTACCACTTATTTTTGTACGACAACTGAGCAAAGTCAACATTAAGCTATCCATAACCAATACAGCCGCATTGGAAGCCAATCAGATCATCGTAAAAATGCCAGCTATAAGCATCCAAGGAGGATTCGATTTGACAACAGGAAAATTGACTGTTAATTCAACCGAAAAAAAGGATGTGCAAAAAAAGGTATCACTAAATACCAATAAAACCGCCCGTATAGAATTTATGCTACTTCCTGGCGAAGATATCACAGGAAAGGCCATTAAGTTTATTGCCACTAATGGCGATACCTATACCTGGGCAATACCCCAAAATCGGGATTTAAAAAATCTACCAGCCGGAAGCCAATATAGCTTTGATATCAACATTGACAATGGAAAACTAAGTGGCGGGATTGGTGAATCACAAGCTTATCTGGAAATACCCAAAATGAGCAATCTCAGCAGTGATGAGGTATTTATACAACATTTTATGCCCGACGCAAGCGACAGCAGAAATTATGCGATGCTATATGACAAAAAGCTAAAAATGGCATATTGGGTTGCATACCCCTTATACAACAGTATGCTAGGGTCAGGCAACCGTACGGATGCCTGGGGTTACGATCCTGCCGTATCAACAGCATTTCAACCCAATCTATTTAAGGGATTTCAGCCAACAGGGTACGACAGAGGGCACCAATTGCCAAGTGCAGACAGAAATCTCAATATTGCTCAAAATAAAACAACATTTTATTTTACCAACATGACAGCACAGGTTTCACGACTTAACCAAGGTATTTGGGCAAACCTCGAAACGAAAGTCAGAACCTGGACTGCACAGTGTGACACAATGTATGTCGTAACTGGCGCAATACCTAAGACCAGCACTGAAAACAGCCTCGATTTTGCGCAGGACAACGATGGAAAAGATATTGCCAAACCAAAATACTATTTCAAAGCCTTGGCAATGAAAAAAGGAAACGAATATTATACCATTGGTTATAAGATTGACAATGTCATTCCACCTTCAGGAAGCACGTTCGAAAATTATAGGTTAACCGTAAGCGAACTGGAAAAAATAACTGGATTCACTTTTTTCCCCGATCTAAATGATACACAGAAAGGAAATATAAATACCTCCATTTGGAAATAATTAAACTCCATTTAATCTCACTATTCTACCATGGTTCAACCGCAATTTTTACTAGATTTATCAAATGAAACTTATCATATTTGATCTGGACGGAACACTGCTAGATACATTACAAGACCTGGGGGACAGCTGCAATGCTATTCTTGAACAGCATGGATATCCAACGCATCCACTCGTTGCTTATAAGAAATTTGTAGGCAATGGCGTACAGAAACTCATCGAAAGGGCATTGCCCGAAGAAGCACGAACGCCAGAGACGATTACAGTCTTACTTGGAGCTTTTAAAAGCTATTATGAACAAAAACCTGTATCGCATACACGGCCTTACCCGGGAATTGTATCGCAGCTTCAAGAATTGAAGTCTTTAGGTTACCTCATCTCCGTGGCGTCCAATAAATACCACGAGGCAGTCATCCCACTGATGCAACAATACTTCCCCGATATTCCATTTGACCTTGTCCTCGGCCATCGCGCTGGTCATCCAGCCAAACCCGATCCCGCAATCGTCCTAGATAGCCTCGAGACATTAGGTGTCAACAAACAAAATTGCCTGTATGTCG
Source organism: Sphingobacterium sp. UBA7253 (assembly GCF_002472745.1). Lineage (NCBI taxonomy): Bacteria > Pseudomonadati > Bacteroidota > Sphingobacteriia > Sphingobacteriales > Sphingobacteriaceae > Sphingobacterium > Sphingobacterium sp. UBA7253. Next base: position 26,224 of record NZ_DKSP01000208.1, read on the forward strand.
GTGATTCATCGGTCGATATGGATACGGCCAATAATGCCGGGGTAACAGCAATCGGTGTTACCTGGGGCTTTCGCGATGAAGACGAATTGAGACAACATGGGGCAAAATAC